>JBDTZK010000106.1:0-6625 GCA_040005195.1 Pseudoxanthomonas sp. | reverse complement strand
TTGGCCGATGGCGATGCGCGTCATCTCTACGCGCAGTACGGCTTCATCGAAACCGCCCCGGTTTCGGTCGGCATGGGTTATGTCGTCAAGTCCTGAAGTTCAATCAACGGGATGGCCGCCCATGGCGAGCAAGGCTGCCATCGTGGCAAACGGTATGGGAAGCAGAAGGCCGGTTAAGGTGATCCATTCCGCATGGGGAACCACGCTTGCGTAGGCAATTACGGTTGCGGTGAGTAGTGCCCCTATCGTCAACGCCGCACCGCCGCCCCGTGGACGGCAAATTTTCGCAGCCACCCATGCGCCGGTCATTGCCGACAATGCCCAGCCCGCAAGAAGGCAGGCAACCGCCTGCAACGGCATGGCCGCAGCGTAATTGGACAGTGATTCGGGATCGGAGAAATCCGAACGCGTCGGCAAGGGATAGAACCGAACGCCGCAATACCAACTGCCGGCAAGGGCCAGCGCGGCAACCACTGCACCGCAAAACACTCCCGAAATCATGCGTACCATCGCGTCATCCTCCTTGATTCGATTCCGGATCACTCCTTGATCCGTGACGGCAGCATGGCCCACTGGCCGGAAAGCCGCAACGAACACCGATCACAATGATCTGCTGGCCGCCACGCCGCCGCGATTCAATACGGGCTCTGCAGCCTGCAACCGGATAAGCTGCGCTGTACCCCTGTAGTGCTCAAGGAGATATGAAGCATGAGTGGCGAACAGCGAGAACTGACTTTCCGTTTCCTGGCTGAGCCCACCGATGTCAACTATGGCGGCAAGGTGCACGGTGGCGTAGTCATGAAATGGATCGACCAGGTGGGCTATGCCGCCGCCGTCGGCTGGAGCGGGCACTACAGCGTGACCGTGGCCGTGGGTGGCATCCGTTTCGTGGCGCCCATCCGTATCAGTGACCTGGTGACGGTGACGGCCAAGCTGGTTTACACCGGTAGCACCAGCATGCATTTCGCCATTGATGTGCGTGCACGTGATCCGGGCCTGGATGCCACGCTGGCGCAGAGCCGCCTTTGCACGCATTGCATCATCGTGTTCGTCGCGCTGGATGGGGTGGAGGGCAAACCCACGCCCGTACCGGTGTGGCAGCCGCAGGACGACGCCGACCGGCGCATGTCGGAATACGCCACCAAGGTGATGGAGCTCAGCAAGGGCATCGAGCAGACCATCGCCCATTACCAGGACGCCTGAAACGAAGAAGGCCGCTGAGGCGGCCTTTCGCTGTGTTGCAGTGGTTGAAGTGCTGGCTTACATCGCGACGCGGCGTGCCTGCATGAACTTCGCGCTCCAGTAACCGGTGACCAGACTGTCCACGCGGACGTCCTTGCCGGTGCTGGGGGAGTGCAGGAAGCGGCCTTCGCCAACGTAGATCCCAACATGGTTGACCTGGCCCTTGCGGCCGAAGAACACCAGGTCGCCCTGCTTCAGGTCTTCACGGTCGTGAATCAGTTCGGCGTCGTCATTGCGTGCCATGTCGCGCGAAACGCGCGGCAGCTCGATGCCCAGCGCGGTGCGGAACACATAGCCCACCAGCCCGCTGCAGTCGAAGCCGCTGTCAGGCGAAGTGCCGCCCCAACGATAAGGCGTTCCCAGCAGGGTCAATGCGCGCTTGAGAACGGTCTGCACGTTGCCACCGGAGGCAGCCGGCGAGACCACGCCCGGACGGGTCAGGTCGTAATTGGAAAGCAGCCGGCTCAGATCGCCGGCGAACAGCGTCGAACGGTCCAGCAGCGGCATGGTTTCGTTGGCTGCCAGGCGCGGGAGCAGGGCAGTCAACGTGGCAGCGGCTGCCTGTGCGGCACGATCACGGACGCCGGATGAGGTGGCTTTCTCTACCGCAATGATCGTCTGGCCGGGGGTCGTATCAGCCACCACGGCATCGGCACTGGTGCTGACAGCGGATTTGGTGGAAGTGGTTTCTTGTGCAGCAACGTTGGCAGTCTGGGCCTGGGCCGAAACGGCGGCGAGGCAAAGCGCAGCGGAGCATATGAGTGAACGTGTCACGCCCAGGATCTGGGGGTGGCGGGCGGCGGGCAGGCCTTTTTGCAGGTCGTCAGTCGTCACGCGGAAGTCTTGTGCAGCGAATCAGGGACGGATCATGCCTTCATATGTTCTTCACAGGGTTCAAATTCCGTTAGTAGAGCGTGAATTAAAGGCAATCCAAGTCACAGTTCACCGCAGGACCCGCTTGGCACCTGAATAATTGTCTCGCCAGTACGCACCATCCAGCCGATCAAGCCGCACTGTTCCACCAGTGCTCGGTGCGTGTACGAACCGGCCTTCGCCGACATAGATGCCGACGTGGCTGACATTGCCCTTGCTGCCGAAAAACACCAGATCACCTGCCGCAAGTTTCTCCGGAGCCAGGCGCGGACCCTGTACGGCCGCCAGGTCACGCGAGGTCCGCGGTAGCCTCAGATCCAGCATGTCGCGGTAAACGTAAGTCACCAGCCCGCTGCAGTCGAAGCCGGATTCCGGGGTGTTGCCGCCGTAGCGGTAAGGTGTGCCGACCAGTCCCAGCGCCCGCATCAGTACCGCATTGGCGGCAGCCGGATCGGCTGGCAGAACCTGTGGCCAGGTGCGTTGGGTAGTGCCTGGCGGTGGAGGCTGGCGCACGTTATCGCGACCTCCGCAAGCTGCCAATCCAAGACACAAGAGCACTCCGCACGAGCGGATGCCAAGGCCAAGGCAGCCCGTGAAGCGTTGGGCAACTGGCGTGGAACGGGACAAGCCGGGATAATGCGCAGCCTTCATTGCGGCATCTTGACCGCAATGCCTCGTGGCCCACAAGCCGCACCCTGCTGTTGCCCCGAGTGCGGCGCAGCCCAGCCAGAGTCGAACATGAAAATCGCAAAAGACAGCGTGGTCCTTTTTCACTATTCCGTGGCCGAAGTCGGACAGGAATCGCTGGAAAGTTCGAAGGACCGCGAACCACTTGCCATCCTGTATGGCCACGGCAACATCATCCCGGGGCTGGAAGCAGCCATGCTGGACCGCGAAGCCGGCGAAAGTTTCGGTGTGGACGTGGTCGCTGCAGATGCCTACGGACAGAAGCAGGACGGCCTGAGCCAGCGCGTGCCCAAGAAGCACTTCGGGGCGCAGAAGCTGGAGCCGGGCATGCAAGTGGTGTTGCAGACCAATTTCGGGCCGCGCGCGGTGACCATCCAGAAAGTGGGCATGAGCGTGGTCGACGTGGACCTCAACCATCCCATGGCGGGCAAGGATCTGCACTTCGACGTGGAGATTGTTGAAGTACGTGAAGCCAGCGCCGAGGAACTGGCGCATGGCCACGTCCACGGAGAGGGTGGACACCAGCACTGAGTTGGATTTACTTCAACACGGACGGCTCGCCTGTGCGGGCCGTTTTCGTATCCGGCTTTCCAGCTCGAACGCATGTGCGCCACGCAGCCCACGCGATCTGCAAAGGCGCATCGCCTCCTTCGCGGATGACCGCCGCGATTACCGCAAGCTCGGTGCATAGCCCGGGCGCCACAATGTCAGCGCTGCGAATACACTAGCCACGTGAAATCTCCACACGATGACGTCCTGATTATTGGCGCTGGTGTGATCGGCCTGGCCACCGCGCTGGCGTTGATCGAAGCCGGGCGCAGCGTCCGTGTACTGGAGGCGCTGACGGTCGGCGCCGGTGCCTCGCATGGCAATTGCGGGACCATCACACCCAGTCATGCGCCACCGCTGGCTGCGCCAGGCGTGGTCGCCACAGGGTTGCGCTGGATGCTGACGCCTGACGCGCCGCTGTATCTGAAGCCGCGACTGGACCCTGCACTCTGGCGCTGGCTGGTGCAGTTCGCCTTGCGCTGCAATCCCCGCGACTGGCGTGCCAGCACGCTGTCACGTGCGGCGCTGCTCAATGACAGTCGCACGCGGTTGGCTGACTGGGTCGAGCGTTACAACCTGTCCTGCGAGTTCGCCGAGGAAGGACTGGACTATGTCTTTCGCGACACGCAGAAATTTGAATACTACGCCGAAGAATGCAGGCAGCTGCAGGCGTTTGGCGTGGCCAGCGAACTGATTGATGGCGATGCTTACGTACGCGATGAACCTGCGCTCAAGCCGGGTGTGGTCGGTGCGGTGCGATTTCCCGGCGATGGACGTCTGCGGCCTGACCGGTACGTGGCTGAACTCGCCCGCGTGGTGCGCGAGCGCGGTGGACGGATCGAAGAAAACTGCCGGGTCGATTCGCTGGAGGAATCGTCCAACGGCGTCGTCGTCAACACTTCGCTGGGCGTGCGCAGCGGCAGTGATGCGGTGATCGCGATGGGGGCCTGGTCGCCGGCTTTGGTGCGTACGCTGGGAATGAGGTTGCCGGTGCAGCCAGGCAAGGGTTACTCGATCACCTATTCGCGGCCTGCGCTGGTACCGAAACGGCCGATGGTGTTGAAGGATCGACAGGTCTGCGTGACGGTCTGGGACAGCGGCTTCCGCCTGGGCAGCACCATGGAATTTTCCGGGTACGACCGTTCTTTGAACGAGACTCGCCTGGCTGCGTTGGAGCGCGGTGCGAGCGAGTGCTTGCATCAACCCGTCGGCGACAAGGTGCAGGAACGCTGGTACGGTTGGCGGCCGATGACCTGGGATGATTTGCCGGTACTGGGCCGGGTGCCGAACAAGCGCAAGCTCTGGCTGGCCACCGGCCACGGCATGTTGGGGGTAAGCATGAGCACAGGGAGTGGCCAGTTGATGGCAGACATGATGACCGGGCAATCCAGCGCGATCGATCCGGCGCCTTACCGCATGGAGCGCTTCCTGTGAGCGACAGCTACGACTACGACCTGCTCGTGATTGGCGGCGGCTCGGGCGGACTTGCCGGCGCGTTTCGCGCCGCTGCGCATGGTGCGCGCGTCGCGTTGCTTGAACCCGGTGAATTTGGTGGCACCTGTGTCAATGTCGGATGCGTGCCGAAAAAAGCCATGTGGCTGGCGGCAGATCTGGCGCAGCGCATCGATCTGGCTTCGCGCATGGGTTTCGATCTGCCCGCGCCGAAGCTGGACTGGCAGGAGTTCATCGTTCATCGCCAGCGCTACATCGCCGGTATCCATGACAGCTATCGCAAGCGCCTTGATGCCGCGGGTATCGTGCATCTGCCTTGTCATGGTCATTTCGTCGATGCGCATACGCTTGAAACCCACCAGGGGCTGCGTGTCAGCGGTGCGCATATCCTCATTG
Source organism: Pseudoxanthomonas sp. (assembly GCA_040005195.1). Taxonomy (GTDB): domain Bacteria; phylum Pseudomonadota; class Gammaproteobacteria; order Xanthomonadales; family Xanthomonadaceae; genus Pseudoxanthomonas_A. The sequence continues at coordinate 1,426 of JBDTZK010000106.1, read as the reverse complement.
CCACCGGCGGCAAGCCGAAGCGCCCGGATATTCCGGGTGCGGAGTTGGGGTTGGTCTCGGATGATTTTTTCAACCTGCGCAACGCGCCTGCGCGCGTCGCCATCGTCGGCGGTGGCTATATCGCAGTAGAACTGGCTGGCGTGTTGCAGGCGCTGGGTAGCCAGGTCGAACTGTTTGTGCGTGGTGGGCGATTGCTGAATTCTTTCGATGAAGAAATCACCGCAGCACTGGCTGAGAACCTGCGGCAACACGGTATCCGCGCGCATTTCAACCATCGTCTGGCATCGCTGGAAGCCGCCGGTATTGGCCAAGCATGTTTGGTTGATGACGCAGGCCAGGCGACCGAATCTTTTGACAGCGTGATCCTCGCCACGGGGCGTAGCCCCAACAGCGACGCCCTGTCGCTGGCCAATACCACTGTCGAAACCGACGCGCAGGGTTTCATCGTGGTCGACGAATTCCAGGACACCAGCGCCGAGGGCGTGCATGCGGTCGGCGACGTCTCCAGCGAACTTGCGCTCACGCCGGTCGCCATCGCTGCTGCGCGCCGTTTGATGGATCGATTGTTCGGCGGCCAGCCCGCTGCCAAACTGGACTACGAGGACATCGCAACGGTGGTGTTCGCGCACCCGCCGTTGGGAAAAGTGGGTCTCAACGAAGATGAAGCGCGTGCGCGCCATGGCGACATGGTGAAAGTCTATCGCACGGGTTTCCGCCCGATGGTGCATGCGCTGGCTGATTCGCCGCAGCGCAGCCTGTTCAAGCTGGTTTGCGTGGGCGAAGACGAGCGCGTGGTGGGCATCCACCTGCTGGGCGAAGGCGCCGATGAAATAATGCAGGGCTTCGCTGTGGCATTGAAAAAAGGCATCACCAAACGTGACCTGGACGACACCATGGCAATACATCCCACATCCGCCGAAGAAATCGTGCTGATGCGCTGATTGCAGGGTTGCGTAGAGACGATGCCATTTGCCACAAACCTTTTACAGGGACGAAGCCGCTTTGAATCCGACTGGGCCAGTGAGTACGCGTGGGTGGTGTTGCCCGTGCGTCTGGTACAGAGGCCGGTATGAGTAAAGACGTGCCCGTACCGGATGAGACGCTTCCCGTAGAGAGGATTCCCGAGCCGCCGATGCGCCCCGGCCCCGCCTGGTCGGGAATTGCGCTGGCATTGTTCGGGGCGATTGCATTTTCCGGCAAGGCCATCATCGTCAAGCTGGGCTACCGCCATGGCGCCGACGCCATCACCCTGCTGGCGCTTTGCATGCTGGTCGCGTTGCCGTTCTTCGCGTTGATGGCGTGGTGGGTGCGGCGCGATACGCAGCGCTTTCGCTTGCGTGGCAGTGACCGCTGGAAGATCGTGGGCCTGGGCTTCAGTGGGTATTACCTGGCCAGTTTCCTCGACTTCGCGGGACTGGAATACATC
>JBDTZK010000105.1:0-6632 GCA_040005195.1 Pseudoxanthomonas sp. | reverse complement strand
TACCTCATCCAGTCCAACAACTTCAATAACGTCGGCTCCGCCTTTTCTGCGGTGGATAGTGCGCTGACCGATATCAACCAGCGCATCGTCAATGCCGGTGGCATCCAGGGCGAGCGTGGCTACAGCGCGTATGAAGTCGCCGTCAGCAACGGCTTTGCAGGCACCGAGGGTGATTGGCTGCAATCGCTTGGCGGTTCGCAAGGGCCCACCGGTCCGACCGGTCCCGAAGGTCCTGCCGGCGGCGGCCCGCGTAGCCTGACCTACGACAGCGACACCCGTGATGTGCTGACGATGGCCGGCGCCGACGGTACACGCATCGCCAATGTCGCCGATGCAGTGGAAGCCACCGATGCGGTGAATCTGGGGCAGATGGAAGCGGGTAATGCCGAGACCTTGTCCGCCGCGAATTACTACACCGACAACACTGCGACGGAAACCTTGAGCGCCGCCAACACCTACACCGACCAGCGCTTCGCCGAGATCACCGGGCTGTCCGACAGCTTCGAATCGTTCCGTAACCAAACCGACCGCCGCTTCCAGCAACAGGATCGTCGCATCGACAAACTGTCGGCGATGAGTGGCGCTTATGCAGGCATGGCCGATGAACACGTCCGGCCTGGGCGGACGCAATCGCGTTGGTGTGGGCATCGGTTCGCAGGGTGGTGAGCAGGCGTTGGCGGTGGGCTATCAGCGCGCCATCGGCAATCGCGCCAGCGTGTCGATCGCAGGCGCGTTCAGCGGCAACGAGAAAAGTGTGTCAGCGGGCGCTGGCTTCAGCTGGTAATCGCACCAGGTTCTCCGGCCGGGTAAGCCGTGCACAAGGAAGTGCGGACAGGGGCCTATGGCCCCTGTTTGTTTTTCTGCGGCAGAGGTGCCGGTGCAACGGCGGATTGGTGGCCGATCCATCTGGCCGTGCCGACACGCGCGTTGTTCGCGGCCCTGCAATAGTCGGTGCTCGACAAAATTCTCCACAGGAAGACGCAACAGTTATCTGTCTGCTGACGCGCGGATGAGGCCTTGCATCTGCCACGCACACGGCTGCTTGCTTGCAGGAGTGTGCAGGCATGGGGGAAGATCGACCGGTCAATCGTTGTCCGGTGCTGGAGTGGCGGGTCGGCGGAATACGGGACGGCACGCATGCCGCACCCACATGACGGCACTGCGCACAGACAAGGGGCACAAGCAATGCAGCAACAGACCCGCCACGGCGAGCAGGCTTCCCATCGCCTGTCGTTCCGCGAAAAAGCCGGCTACGGCATCGGCGATTTTGGCTTCAACCTCTACTGGGCCAACATCTCGGCCTTCCTGCTGATCTTCTATACCGACGTCATGGGCCTGGCCGCCGCCGCCGTGGGCACGATGATCCTGGTGACCAAATTGATCGATGCCGCCACCGACCCGCTCATGGGCGCTTTGGCGGATCGCACACGCACCCGTTTCGGGCGCTTCCGGCCGTACCTGTTGTGGGGCGCGCTGCCGATGGCCTGTGCCGGCGTGCTGGTCTGGACCGTGCCGGACCTGGGGGAAAATGGCCGGCTGCTGTGGGCCTATGTCACCTTCAGCCTGATGATGCTGGCTTATACCGTACTCAGCACACCGTACTCCGCGCTGTCGGGCGTGATGACGGCCGACAGCCAGCAACGCACCACGCTGATCAGTTTCCGCTTCATCGCCGCGTTCGCCGGCACGACGCTGGTGAACGCGTACACGCTGGACCTGGTGCAGTGGTTCGGTCGCGGCGATGAAGCGACCGGTTGGCAGTTGACGCTCGGGCTGTACGGCCTGGTGGCCGCGGTATTGTTTGCCACCGTATTCGCCACCACGCGTGAACGCATCGCGCCACCGCCGCAACAGCGCAGTGACGTGAAGCAGGACCTGCGCGATCTGCTGAACAACCGGCCATGGCGGGTGCTGTTCGTGCTGGCACTGGTGATCATGGTGACCATCGTCATGCGCAGCGGCGCAACAGTCTATTACCTGAAGTACTACGTGGCCCGGCCCGATTTGATCGGTGCGTTCCTCGGTGTCTATTCGGTTGCACTGGCAGTGGGGGCGGCGCTGACGCCGTTGATGACCCGCTTCATGGACAAGAAACGCCTGATGGTCTGGTTGATGCTGGCAGTGGGCGTGCTCAGCTGCGCGATGTTCTTCGTGCCGCGCGACATGATCTGGTTGATGTTTGTGCTGAATACGCTGGTGGGTCTTGCGCTGGGGCCGAAGTCACCGCTGGCCTTCTCGATGTATGCGGATTGTGCGGACTACACCGAGTGGAAGACCGGGCGTCGTGCGACGGCGATGACGTTTTCCGCAGCGACGTTTTCGCAGAAGCTGGGCGGCGCGTTGGCCTCCGCCATCATCGCCTGGGTACTGGCAGGCATGGGCTATATGGCCAACCAGGCGCAGTCCGATGCCTCGCAGCTGGGTATCGTATTGCTGCTGACCGTTATCCCTGGCGTGGTGGCGTTGATCGCGTCCCTGATGATGCGTGCCTATCCGCTGGACGACGAGGCACTGGCAGGCATGCAGCAGGCATTGGCTGATAAAAGGGCGTCGGGCGCATGAGCACGATGGGCTTTGGATTCCAGGACCAGGGTCGGTGTTTCACGATCGACAGTCCTACTGCGATGCCGCATGCATCAAGCTTCCTGTGGAACCGTCGGATGATGGTGCAGGCGACGTGTCGCGGCTTCGCCACCGCGCAGTTCATGCAGCCGGAGCCAGCCAAATACGCGCACGCGCCCACGCTGGAAGCGCGCAGCTTCATGCAGCCGGAGCAGCCTACCTATGCGCATCACCCCGGTCGCTTCTGCTACGTCAAGGATGAGGAAGACGGCGCGCTGTTCTCCTTACCTTACGAGCCGGTGCGCGCCTTGCCGCAGGCATTCCGGTTCGAGGCCACGCCGGGCGCATTGACCTGGCACATACAGCACGGTGGCCTGGAGATTGAGTGGCGGATGACACTGCCGGTGGACGACGTGGTCGAGCTGTGGACCTTGCGGGTACGCAACCGTTCCGGGCGAACGCGACGGCTGAGTCTGTACCCGTATTTCCCGGTGGGCTACCTGTCCTGGATGAACCAGTCCGCGTGCTATCGCAGCGACCTTGGCGGCATCGTCTGCAGCAGCGTTACTCCATACCAGAAGGTCGAAGACTACTTCCTGCAACGTGATTTCAAGGACCGTACTTTCCTGCTGCATGAAAATCCCCCTGATGCGTGGGAAGCCTGCCAGGCCGCGTTCGAGGGAGAGGGCGGATTGCATGCGCCCTCGTCAATCACCGACCTGCCCGCGTTGCGCTGCGGCGATGCGGACTACGAGATGCCCACCACCGTGCTGCAGTACCAGGTGGTGCTGGCGGATGGTGAAACACGCGCGGATCGTTTCCTGTTCGGCCCGGCACGCGACGATGCCGAGATCGCATCGTTGCGTGCACGCTATCTCTCGGAAGCCGGTTTCGACGCCGCTGCCCGCGACTATGCTGCCTATCTGGAAGCGGGCCGTGGCTGCATTGAACTGCAGACCCCCGACGCGTGGCTGGATGCTTTCGCCAATCACTGGTTGCCCAGGCAGGTCTATTACCACGGTGACGTCAATCGCCTGACCACCGATCCGCAGACCCGCAATCTGCTCCAGGACCACATGGGCATGGTCTACCTGCAGCCACGGGTTGCGCGTGCGGCCTTGCTGCGCGCACTTTCGCAGCAGGAGGCCAGTGGCGCCATGCCTGACGGCATCCTGCTGGTGGAAGGCGCACAGCTCAAATACATCAACCAGATTCCGCATGCCGATCATTGCGTCTGGTTGCCGATTTTCCTGCAGGCTTACCTGGATGAAACCGGCGACGATGCCTTGCTGGACGTGGCGGTAACCGATCACACCGGCAAGGTCGCCACGGTCGCCGAGCGTGTGGATGCGGCCATGCGTAGCCTGCTGGCGGCGCGTGACGCGCGCGGGCTGTGCTACATCGCCCAGGGCGATTGGTGCGACCCGATGAACATGGTCGGTTACAAAGGCCGTGGCGTGTCGGCGTGGTTGACGCTCGCCACCGCCCACGCCTTGCAGCTATGGGCCGATATCCGTGGGCGCGGCGATGCTGCGGCAACGGCAGAACCCTTTCGCCAAGGTGCCAATGACTGCAATGCGGCAGTGAACCAGCATCTCTGGGATGGCCAGTGGTATGCACGCGGCATCACCGACGAGGGCGTCGTGTTCGGCGTGCAGGCGGACAGGGAGGGACGGATCTTCCTCAATCCACAAACCTGGGCGTTACTCAGCAAGGCGGCTGATGCAACGCGCACGCAACAGTTGCTGGCTTCGGTGGACGCGCACCTGGTGTCGCCGCACGGCGTGGCCATGCTGGACCCGCCGTACACCGGCATGCGTGATGACGTCGGGCGGGTGACGCAGAAGTTTCCGGGCTCAGCCGAGAACGGTTCGGTCTACAACCACGCGGCGGCGTTCTACCTGCATGCGCTGTACCGGATCGGTGATGCGGACCGCGCCTGGCACGTACTTCGCGCCATGCTGCCTGGCCCCGATGTCGACGACTTGCTGCAGCGTGGCCAGTTGCCGGTGTTCGTGCCCAACTACTATCGCGGCGATTGGCGTGGCCATCCGCGCACGGCGGGGCGTTCCAGCCAGTTGTTCAACACGGGCACGGCGGCGTGGTTGTATCGATGCCTGATCGAGGGTCTGTTCGGCTTGCGTGGCCAGGGTGATGGCTTGCGCATTGCACCGCAGTTGCCTTCGCATTGGCAGGAAGCGTCAGTGGTACGCGTTTTCCGTGGCGCCACGATCGAGCTGAAGGTGCAGCGCGTAGCGGGAATGCCGGCGATGCAGGTGAGGGTCAACGACACACTGCTGCAAGCGCCGCTGTTGCGCGGCGTTGTGCCGGGACAGGTCTACCGCGTCGAAGTGGATCTGCCGGGATGAGTGCGCCACTGCAAGTCGTGGTGGTGATGGGTGTGTCCGGCAGTGGCAAGACCACGCTGGCACGTTCGCTTGCAGATGCGTGGCCAGCTACTTTCCTGGACGCGGATGATTTCCACAGCGCTGCGTCGAAGGCGCGCATGGCAGCGGGTCATCCTTTGACCGACCGCATGCGGCTGCCATGGGTGGGCCGACTGAGTACGGAACTGTCCGACCGCACGGCCGCTGGAGAACGTGTGGTCCTGGCATTCTCTGGCCTGCGTCGCCCGCACCGCGAACGTCTGCGTGCCGCCGGTTTGTCGCTGCGCTTTCTGTTCCTGCACGGAGAGCGCGCGCTGATTGCGGCACGCTTGCAGGCGCGCAGCAATCACTACATGTCGGCCTCGTTGCTGGACAGCCAGTTCGAGGCGCTGCAGGATCCGCGCGGCGAAGCGGATGTGGCCACGCTGGAAATCGACAGCCCGCCTGCACAACTGTTGGCGCAGGCATTGAGTCTGGTTTCAATCACCCGGGATTGAGTGGCCGCACCACGCTTGGCCGGCATTTCCGCGTCTCACTCGTGCCAACTTCTGCCAGTTACGCGTGCAGGAATCAGCTGGTTCTGGCGCGCAGTCTTTCCAGCACGCCATCCAGCGTATCCACGCTGGTGTAGTGGATGACCAGCTTGCCCTTGCCACTGCGGCCGTGGGCGATGTTGACCTTGGTGCCCAGCGATTCGGACAGTTCGATCTCCAGCGAGGCGATATCGGCCTGTGGCGTGATCTTGCCCGGTTTTGCCTTGCGGCTGGCATTGACCGGCACCTTGCCGGCGGCGAACTGCTGCGCACGGTGTTCGACTTCGCGCACCGACCAGCCCTGGTCGGCGGCGTCGGAGGCCAGTTTGCTGGCCAGGTCCGGCGACAGCGTCAGCAGCGCACGCGCGTGGCCCATTTCCAGGCGACGCGCTTCCAGCAACGCGCGGATTGCCGGTGGCAGCTCCAGCAAGCGCAGCAGGTTGGACACGGCAGCACGCGAGCGGCCCACCGCTTCGGCGGCTTCGGCATGGGTCAGCGAGAATTCGCCGATCAGGCGCTGCAGCGATTGGGCTTCTTCCAGCGGGTTGAGATCTTCGCGCTGGATGTTTTCGATCAGCGCCATGGCAATCACGGTGCGGTCGTCCAGATCGCGCACCACCACCGGCACATCAGCCAGGCCGGCCTCCTGCGAAGCGCGCCAGCGGCGTTCGCCAGCCACGATTTCGTACATCGCCTTTCCCGTCGGGCCTGGCGACAGTTCGCGCACCACGATCGGCTGGATCACGCCCTGGGCCTTGATCGACTCGGCCAGCTCGCTGAGCTTGGCCGGGTCCATGTGCATGCGCGGCTGGTACTTGCCGGGCTGCAGCTGTTTCACCGGGATCTGGCGCAGGGTCTCGCCGGGTTGTGCCTCAGGCGGCGGGGTGGCGGCGGCCTTCGGGCCGAGCAGAGCTTCCAGGCCGCGGCCTAGGCCACGTTTCTTGGCCGGCGATTTGGGGGCGGGCATTTACAGGTTCTCCATGGCGCCGGCGTGTTGCCGGGCTTGCTGTTTGTTGCGTTCGGACTGGCGACGCAGGATTTCGCCAGCCAGTCCCAGATAGGCGACGCCGCCGCGGCTGGTGCGGTCGTAGCCGACGATGCTCTGGCCGTGGCTGGGCGCTTCGGCCACACGCACGTTGCGCGGCACGAT
>JBDTZK010000104.1:0-6678 GCA_040005195.1 Pseudoxanthomonas sp. | reverse complement strand
GCACCCCGGCGGCGGGCCGCGCCACGATTCTTGAACACGCCGCGGAGTTGCTGGAAGCACGCATGCCCGAGTACATCGCGCTGTGCGTCAAGGAGGCCGGCAAGACCATTCCCGACGGCGTGGCCGAAGTGCGCGAGGCCGTCGACTTCCTGCGCTACTACGCCGCGCAGGCGCGTGCGCAGTTCGGCGCGCCGGAACGCCTGCCCGGGCCGACCGGCGAATCCAATGAGCTGCAGCTGCACGGGCGCGGCGTGTTCGTGTGCATCAGCCCATGGAATTTCCCGCTGGCGATTTTCCTGGGCCAGGTTGCTGCCGCATTGGCCGCTGGCAACAGCGTGATCGCGAAACCCGCCGAGCAGACCAATCTGATAGGCCACGCGGCGGTGAAACTGTTGCACGAAGCCGGCGTGCCGGAACAGGTGGTGCAGTTCCTGCCCGGCGACGGCGCCGTGGTCGGCGCCGCATTGACCCAGGACCCGCGTGTGGCGGGCGTGGCCTTCACCGGTTCCACCGATACCGCGCGCGCCATCAACCGTGCAATGGCCGCGCGCGATGCCGCCATTGGCGTGCTGATTGCCGAGACCGGTGGACAGAATGCCTTCATCGCCGATTCGTCCGCACTGCCGGAGCAGTTGGTGAAGGACGCGATCGGTTCGGCCTTCACTTCCGCCGGCCAGCGCTGCTCGGCCGCGCGCGTGCTGTTCGTGCAGGAAGACATCGCCGACAAGGTCATCGGCATGCTGGCCGGCGCGATGGACGAGCTGAAGGTCGGCGATCCCGGCCTGCTGTCCACCGACGTGGGCCCGGTGATCGACGCCGATGCGCTGAAGATCCTGGAAGACCACGCCACCCGCATGGACAAGGAAGCCAGGCTGATCAAGCGCGCGCACATGGATTCGTCGGTGGCACACGGCACCTACTTCGCTCCGGGCGCGTGGGAACTGCATTCGCTGGATCAGCTGCAGAAGGAAGTCTTCGGCCCCGCTCTCCACGTGGTGCGCTGGAAGGGCGATCACCTGGACCAGGTGATCGATGCGATCAACGCCACCGGCTACGGCCTGACCCTGGGCGTGCATTCGCGCATCGACGAAACCATCGACCGCATTGCCGCGCGGGTGAAGGTGGGTAACGTGTACGTCAATCGCAACCAGATCGGTGCCGTGGTCGGCGTGCAGCCGTTTGGTGGCGAGGGCCTGTCGGGCACCGGCCCGAAAGCCGGCGGACCGCATTACCTGCCTCGCTTTGCCACCGAAAAGACCGTGACCGTCAACACCACGGCAGCCGGTGGCAACGCCTCGTTGTTGACTCTCGGCGACTGAACCGCAGACAGTTACCCTCGCAGGAGCGACGTGAGTCCTGACGCCGGACTGCGGCGATACTATCGGGCGCCATGACCACCGATTTCTACAATTTGCTGTTGAGTGACTGCGGCCTGGCCGTAGTCTTGCTGTTCCTGTTCTGGTACGTGCAACGCATCGCGCGCGGCCTGCGTGGAATTGCACTCTGGGGGGCGGGGCACCTGGTGTATTCGCTGGGCGCGGCGATGCTGGACGGCACCACCCGCGAGCTGGAACGTTCAGGGGAATGGCATTCGGCCTACTGGACTTCCGGGGTGGGCGGCCTTCTGGCCTGTGCCGGACTCGTGGCGCTGGCGTGGTCGGTCATCCAGTTCGTCGGCCAGCGTTCCTTGCGTGCCTGGGAATGGGCCTTGATGCCCGTATGCCTGGTGATGTCTCTGGCCGGCTGGTGGTTCTGGGGCACGGTAGACGCGCAAGGTGCGGCGATGAGTGCCGCGGAAGTGATCGCTCTGGTGGTGGTGATTGCGCAGTTACGCCACCTCAAGCGTGCACCTGATCGCTTGCCGGCACGGCTGATGCAGCTGGGTTGCGCGATTTTGCTGGTCCTCTACGGACGCGACCTGCTGCAAGCGTTCACGGGTCAGTACGGACCTAACGACACCTGGGTGAACCTGGATATCTCGATCTGGTTCCTGCTCAATTTCTGCATGCTCATGCTGACCAGTTTCCGGGCCAGCGAATCGTTGCGTCTGAGTGCGTTGTTCGACCCGCTGACCGGCGCGCTCAATCGCCGTGGCCTGAACAGCGAATTGCGCACGCGCGCGACTTCGGCCGCTGCAGGCAAGCCCTTGTCGGTGATCGTGATGGATCTGGACAACTTCAAAGCGATCAACGACCTGCATGGCCATGAAACAGGGGACGAGGCGCTGGAAGGATTCTCTGAGACCGTGCGTGCCTGCATCCGCAAAGAAGACCTGTTTGCGCGCATGGGCGGCGAAGAGTTCGTGGTGGTCCTGCCCGACACCGACGCCGAGACCGCACGCAACCTGGCCGAACGCATCCGTATGGAAGTACAGGCGCTGCGGTTCACTTCCCAGGGCCTGCCAGTGCGGATCACGGTAAGTGCAGGCGTTGGTGTATCGCCGCAACCGCAGGATTTTCCGGCGCTCATGCGCACCGCCGACCTGGCGCTGTACGACGCCAAACGCCAGGGGCGTAATCAGGTGCAGGTGCGTTGGATGCAGGCCTGATTCGAGGCGCTCGCTTGCCCTCGCGACCCATAAAAAACCCCGCCGAAGCGGGGTTTTTTTTGCTTATCCGGTGTATTGGATGATCAGAACTTGTAGTTGATCGACGCCGCCAGGATATCGCCGCTCACATCGAACTCGCCCTGCACGCGATTGGCGGTGCTGGACGTGGTGCTGACGTTGGCGCCGTTGACGAACAGATGCGTGTAGCCGACGTTGTATTCGATCTTCTCCGAAGCCATCCAGCTCAGACCCAGCGAAACCCACTTGCGGGTCTCGTCAGGCACGCGCAGATCGCGGTGCGCATAGGCGGTCGGCGTTTCGTCGTAGGCCAGGCCGCCACGCAGGGTCAGCGTGTCGCTCATGCGGTACTCGGCACCGATGGAGCCGAAGGTGCTGTCGTCGTAGTCGAAGTTCAGCGCGGTGTCGGCCTGGTTGGACGCGTAATCGACGGTGATGGTGTCGAACGCCGGCGCCCACGCAGTGCGGGTCAGGTCGGCCATCACGGTCCACTTGTCGTTGACCTTGTGGGTCACGCTGAAGGTCAGCGAGGCTGGCAGCGTTACCGTCGCCTGGCCCTGGGTGTCGACGAACCAGCCGGGACGCGAAACGGCCAGCACGGCCGCGGCATTGGCCGGGACGTCGAAATTGGCGGTCCCATCGTCGATCTCATGCTCGACCTTGGAACGGTAGCTGATACCGATGTGGGTGTCGTCGCTGGGGCTCAGCAAGGTACCGATGGTGTAGCCGACTTCGTTGCTGGAACCCTTGATGGTGCTGAAGCCGTCGGCATTGCCCGGACGGAAACCGAGGCCGGCGGCGCCGCCGGTAAACAGGATGGTGCCGAAATCGACCGCGCTGCCCAGCTCGATGCTCAGGTGCTCGACGAAAACCGAGGCGCCGAACGACACGTAGGGATTGACGTCATAGGAGAACGCGACGCCCAGATCCACTGCTTTCAGATCGGTCTTGACCGCGCTGTAGCGGCCTACCCAGTCACGGTCGTACTCGGTGGCGAAGCCGTAAGGGGCGGTCAGCGACAGACCGAAGTGCATCTTTTCTTCCTCGCCGATGGGCAGGTGGAAGTACGCGGCCGGCACCGGCGCGACCTTGCCTGCGTCGCCGCCGTTTCCGCCCGAGATCGGGCCGCCTGCGCCATTGAGGTAGCTGCCGCTGCCTTCAAAATCGGCGCTGAAGCTGATCACACTCAGGTCGGCCTGGATCTGGCGACCGTCCAGGCCGCGCATCGCCGCCGGGTTGGTGGCCACGACAGAGGCATCGTCCGGGGCGCTGATGGAGCCAGCGAACGCGCGGCCGAGGCCTTTGGCGCTGTTTTCTTTGAGCTGGAAGGCGGCGGCATGCGCCTGGCCCATGGCAAGTGCGCCAGCGATACCGAATGCCAAAGCAGAAATACGGGTCAATTTATGTGCGAGTTGCATGTTTTTTCTCTTGTTCGTAAGGACGTGGGATAGCGGAATACGGCGTTTGGCGGGCTTTCTGCGCCCTGCGACCACGTGCCGGAATCCCCTCCCGACATACGACGCCGTATGCAGTATACCTCCGCGACATAACAAAACTCTAACAACAGGCTTTCCAGTAGTTAGACTTGGGTTCATGCTTGTGACGCAAGTGATTGGCGGCGCTCGATTTCAGCAAACGGTAGATTTCCAGAATGTTCGTGTCCCTTCCCTCCCGCAAGAAGCCCGCGTTGCGCTGGGCGACCCCGGTCCTGTTCGCCACGCTGTGGGCAGCTTTCCTGTGGGCGGCCACCCGCCCGGCGGCGGCCCACAACACCTTGCTGCTGGATTGGGGCGCGCTGGCAGGGGGTCTTGCCACCCCGCAGGACTGGATGGCGGCGATACGCGATGGCAGCGCATTGCGCCTGGTCACGGCGCTGTTCCTGCACGCGGATTGGGCGCACCTGCTGGGTAACCTGGTGTTCCTGTTGATCTTCGGGCTGCCGGCGGAACGGACCATGGGACCGTGGCGCTTCCTGATCCTGTTCCTGCTGGGCGGCGCAGTGTCGAACGTGGCCGCCGTGCTCGCGATCGGCGCGCCGGACCGGGTCATCATTGGTGCCAGTGGTGCAGTGTCGGCAGTGATCGGCGCCTATCTGGCGCTGTTCCCCAACGCCAAGCTGGGCGTGGTCTTGCCGCTCGGGCTGTTTCTTGAATTCGTGAAGGCGCCCGCCTCGTTGTTGATCGGCATCTGGGCGTTGTTGCAGGTGATCTTTGCCTACATCGGCCCGGCCTTCGGAGCAGTGGCCTGGTCGGCACATATCGCCGGGTTCCTGTTCGGCATCGTGTTCGCACTGTTCGTGCGCGCGGCCATCGCGCGGCGGCTGCGCAAGCGGCAGGGGTATTAGTTACGCCCTTCCCCCGCAAGCGGGGGAAGGTGCCCTTAGCGCGGATGGGGGCAGCCGGAACGCTTCAGAGAACCCCACCAAGAGCACCCCTCCCCAACCCTCCCCTGCTTCGCAAGGGAGGGGCCTAATCGCCCACCTTATAATCCCCGCATGGCCAAATCCCTCTACAAAATCACCTTCCTCAACCACGGCAAGATCTACGAGCTCTACGGACGCCATGTCGCGGCCAGCAGTCTGTGGGGATTCACCGAGGTGGGCGAACTGGTGTTCGACGTACATGAGGGCATCGTGGTTGATCCCACTGAAGAGCGCCTGCGCGACGAATTCGCCGGCACCAAAGTGCTGCACCTGCCGATGCAGAGCATCGTGCGAATCGAGGAAGTGGAGCGCAAGGGCCAGTCGGTGATCCGCGACGCAGAAAGCGGAGAGCGCGTGGTGACGCCCTTTCCGCTGCCTGCCAAACCGCGCTGACGCCTGGCGTGTCGGTTACGGCGTGACCGAAGCCGCCGGTGCTGCGGGAGTCACGTCTGGAGTCACCGCAGGGATTACGGCGGGCAGCGTGACCGGCACGTTCTTCTTCAACTCCGCCAGCGCCGCATCAATCGGCTTGTCGCCTTCCAGCACATCACCCGCGCGGTAGCCTTCGGCACCCTCTTCATCGCCACGCAGGTGGCCAGGCAGTGCAGCTTCGCTGTAATCAAAGGCCGCCGGTTCCGCTTCCTTCTCGTCCTGCGGCTTCAACATCACGTCCGGGACAATGCCGCTGGCCTGGATGGATTTGCCACTGGGCGTGTAATAACGGGCCGTGGTCAGCTTGACCGAATCACCGTTGTCCAACGGCAACACGGTCTGTACCGAGCCCTTGCCGAAGGTGCGACTGCCGATCACGCGTGCGCGTGCGTTGTCGCGCAGCGCGCCTGCCAGCACCTCGGCGGCGCTGGCCGAACCCGCATCCACCAGCACGATCAGCGGTGCACCCTGCAAACGATCACCCGGCGTGGCTTCGAATTTGGAATCACTGACCGCGATACGCCCGCGCGTGCTGACAATGATGCCTTTGTCCAACAAGTCGTCGGCAACCTGCACCGCCGATACCAGCAGCCCGCCCGGGTTGGAACGCAGGTCCAATACCAGGCCACGGAGTTTTCCCGAAGCCTGCAGCTTGTCGAGGTTGCGCTGGAAATCGGCGCCGGTGTCGGCCTGGAAACTGTTGATGCGCAAGTAGCCGTAACCCGGCTCCAGCATGCGGCTGCGCACGCTGGCCACGCGAATGGTCTCGCGGGTCAAGGTCACATCGAATGGCTTTGGCTTGCTTTCGCGGATGAGGGTCAGCGTCAACTTCGTGCCGGGCGCGCCGCGCAAGGGCTCCATGCCATCCTTGACGCTGATCGGTTTGCCGTCGATCGCCACGATCAGGTCGCCCGCCTTGACCCCGGCCTTGGCCGCCGGGGTGTCATCAATCGGCGAAATCACCTTCAGTGTGTTGTCCGGCTGCTGCATCAACTCCACACCGACGCCGTCATAGGCACCATTGGCCTGTTCGTCGAAGGCTTCTGCGTCTTCCTTGTCGAAATAGGTGCTGTGCGGGTCCAGGTCCAGCAACAGGCCGCGGATCGCGGACTGCATCAGCTTCTTGTCATCGACCGGCTCCACATAGGCGTCCTTGACCGCGTTGTAGACCGCGACATAACGGCGGATCTCGGCCAACGGGACTTTTGCGGTTGTGGTCTCGGCGGCAGCGGGATCATCGCTGGAGGCAATTGGCGGC
>JBDTZK010000103.1:0-6697 GCA_040005195.1 Pseudoxanthomonas sp. | reverse complement strand
GTCGATGTCGACGGCAAGCCGGTCCCGAAAGCCAAGTAAACCTGCAAGTAAACCTGCAGGTTGCAACGGCATGATGCCCGCCGGAATTCCGGCGGGCTTCTTCGTTTCCGGGAGGTGCCCATGGCTTGTGACCCTGTCGCCTGCGCGGCCCAGCCGGTAACCTGCGGACCTGATTCGAGCCTGGAGTACCTGATGACCCTTTCCCGTCGCCCGCGCGCCGCATTGCTTGCCGTCGCCCTTTCGGCTGCCTTGACCGGACTGGCGGTATCGCCGCAACAGGCCTGGGCCAGCACCGCTGGCAGTCAGCAGGTGGAGATCAAGTACGACGAATTCACCCTGCCCAACGGCCTGCGCGTGATCGTGCACACCGACCGCAAGGCGCCTGTGGTGGCAGTGAATGTCTGGTATCACGTGGGCAGCAAGAACGAACAGCCCGGGCGTACCGGGTTTGCCCACCTGTTCGAGCACCTGATGTTCCAGGGCAGCGAAAACCACAAGTCCGAGTATTTCGAGCCCTATGAGCTGGTCGGGGTGACCGACCAGAACGGCACCACCAACCAGGACCGCACCAACTACTTCCAGAATGTGCCCACGACCGCGCTGGACATGGCGCTGTGGATGGAGTCGGACCGCATGGGCCACCTGCTGGGCGCCATTGACCAGAAGTCGCTGGACGAACAGCGCGGCGTAGTGCAGAACGAGAAGCGCCGCGGCGAGAACCAGCCGTATGGCCGGCGCATCAGCGCGCGCATCTTCGAGGCGCTTTATCCGGCAGGCCACCCCTACAGCTGGCAGACCATCGGTTCCATGGCCGACCTGGATGCCGCCACGCTGGACGACGTGAAGACCTGGTTCAAGAGCTGGTACGGCCCCAACAACGCCGTGCTGGTGCTGGCCGGCGACATTGATCTGAAGACAGCCAAGCAGAAGGTCACCGAGTATTTCGGCGACATCCCGGCCAGCGCCACCTTGGCCGACATGCCGACCAACATCCCCAGGCGCGCGGAAGACACCCGCGAGACCGTGCCCGACCGCGTGCCGCAAGTACGCATCTATCGTGCGTGGCCGGTGGCCCAGCTCGGCAGCCAGGACGCCACTTTGCTGGATCTCTTTGCCCAGGTGCTGGGTGGCAGCGCGTCGTCGCGCTTCGATACGCGCCTGCTGCACGGCGACAAGCTAGTCGACAACGCGGCCGCCTATGCCTGGAGCAGCGAACTCAGCGGCACGTTCTTCCTGATGGCGACGGTCAAGGAAGGCGTGGACACTGCCAAGGTTGAAAAGACCCTGGATGAGGAGCTGCAGCGCCTGATCGACCAGGGGCCCACGGCCGAGGAGCTGGAGCGGGCCAAGGTCACCACACGTGCTGCTTTTGTGCGCGGCATCGAGCGCATTGGCGGGTTCGGCGGCAAGTCCGACGTGCTGGCCCAGTGCGCGGTCTACAGTGGCACGCCGGACTGCTACAAGAATGAGCTGGCCGATCTCAATGCGGCTACGCCGGCCAGCGTGAAGGCGGCGGCGAAAAAGTGGCTGGGCGTGGGGTCGCATACCCTGGTCGTGCAGCCCAGCGAGACGCCCGCCTCGGCGATGCCGGAAACCGTGTTCGCGGCGCCGGCCAGCCAGGCCGCCGAAGTCCCGGCCGTGGATCCGAAGTTCAAGACGGTCAAGACCGACGTCGACCGCAGCGCCGGCGTTCCAAAGACTGCGAACTTCCCGGCGCTGAAGTTCCCGGCGGTGGAGCGCGCCACGCTGTCCAACGGCATGCAGGTGGTGCTGGCCGAGCGCCACGAGACGCCGGTGGTGCAGCTGTCGGTGGAATTTCCCGGCGGCTTCAGTGTCGACCAGGGCAAGAAGCTGGGCGCCGCCAGTTTCGCCATGCAGATGCTGGACGACGGCGCCGGCCCGTACACCGCCCTGGAGCTTGGCGCGCGCCAGGAAGACCTGGGCGCCCAGATCACCGTAGGTGCGGGCATTGATTATTCGGCGGTAGGTCTGTCGGCCCTCAGTGACAAGCTGCCCGACTCGCTGGACCTGTTGGCCGACGTGCTGCGTCGCCCGACCTTTGCGAACGATGAAATCGAGCGCGTGCGCAATACCTGGATTGCGGGAATCAAGCAGGAAAAGGCCGCACCACAGACCCTCGTCAGTCGCCTGGTGGCGCCGCTGCTGTACGGCCCCGGTCATCCCTACGCCATGCCGGCCACGGGCTCCGGCACCCAGGCCTCCATTGCCTCGTTGACCCGCGACGATCTGGTGGCGTTCCATGGCGACTGGCTGCAACCCGACAAGGCCCGCATCGTGGTCGTGGGCGACACCACACTGAAGCAGATCCTGCCATTGCTGGAACAGCGCCTGGGTGACTGGAAAACCGTGGCCGGCGCGCCCGCCATGCCAGTGCTTCCCAGCGTTGAGTTGCCGGGCAAGAGCCGGGTCTACCTGGTCAATCAGCCCGGTGCCATACAGTCCAATGTCTACATCGGCCAGCTGGTGCCGCCGACCGGCGACGACAGCAGCATCGATTTCGACTTCGCCAATGGCGTGCTGGGCGGCGAGTTCACGTCGCGCCTCAACAGCAATCTGCGCGAGGACAAACACTGGGCCTATGGTTCCTACAGCAGCGCACGCAACATGCGCGGCCAACGACCGTGGCTGGCGTCGGCGGCGGTACAGACCGACAAGACGGCCGATTCGATCAAGGAGCTGCGCTCGGAAATCACCGGCTTCGCCAGCGGCCAGAAGCCCGCCACCGCAGCGGAGATCGCCAAGATCCGTGCCAGCAACACGCTCAGTCTGCCGGGTGCCTATGAAACCGCCTCAGCGGTGCAGAGCCAGATCAGCAGCAACCTGCGCTACGGGCGCCCGGATGATTACATCGTCCAGTACAAGGCCCGCAACGACGCGATGACCGTGCAGCAGGTGCAGGCGGCAGCCAGGACCCTCGTCCCGGAGTCGCTGGTGTACGTCGTGGTCGGCGACCTGTCCAAGGTCGAGGCCGAAGTGCGTGCACTGGATCTGGGCGAGGTCACCGTGCTGGATGTGGACGGCGCGCCGGTCGCCCCAGGCAAGTAGTGTTGTTTACCCCTCCCTGGCGAAACAGGGAGGGGGATGCGGCTGCCGTCATCGGGTGCGCTTTTACATCGGTCTAATTAAAGAGGCTGATCCCGGGACTCCTGCCAAAAGCACCACGCCTGCCTTCCGGCCCACTACTTAGGCAAGAGAGCACATCAGCCCGCCTTCTTCCCGAGTTCAGAACCGCGCCCACATACTCAAGCCCGTTCCCGCCTACAGGATTCCCCCATGCGTCTGCCCCTGATCGCCACTTCACTGGTCCTGATGTTGTCCGGTTGCACCTGGGTGCAGATGGCGCCCGAAGCCGGTGGGGTACGCGTAATCGCGGCCGGTGCGGCTCCCGCCGGTTGCGAGAAGCGCGGTGAAGTGTCGGTATCGGTGAAGGACAGCGTCGCCTTCTATGAACGCAACGCCCTGCGGGTGCGCGACGAACTGGAAACCCTGGCCCGCAACGAGGCCACCGGCATCCAGGCCAACACCGTGCAGCCCCTGGGTGATCCGGCCGATGGCGCCCAGCGCTTCGCCGCCTACCGCTGCAGCGTTCGCTGAGTCCTTGATGACGGCCCCCGATGGCGTGGGGCAAACGTGCGATAAGGCACGGAAGCCGGTACCCTTGTCGCCCCTTCGTCCAGCCTTGGCGCTCACCTAGATGCTTTTCCAGAACGTCTCCATCGCGGGACTGGCGCATATCGATGCGCCGCACACCCTGACTTCCAAAGCCATCAACGAACAGTTGAAGCCCACCATGGACCGTCTTGGCATCCGCACCGACGTGCTGGGCGACATCGCCGGCATCCACGCGCGGCGCCTGTGGGATGACGAACAACAAGCCTCCGACGTGGCCACGATGGCCGCTCGCCTGGCCATGGAAGACGCCGGCGTCACCGCCGACCAGATCGGCCTGCTGGTCAATACCTCCGTCAGCCGGGACTATCTGGAACCGTCCACCGCCAGCATCGTGTCCGGCAACCTGGGCATGGGCGAGGACTGCCAGAACTTCGATGTCGCCAACGCCTGCCTGGCCTTCATCAACGGCATGGACATCGCCGCCCGCATGCTGGAGCGCGGCGAGATCGACTACGCACTGGTCGTGGATGGCGAAACCGCCAACCTCGCCTACAAGATGACCCTGGAGCGCATGAAGTCGCCCGACGTCACCGAAGAGGAGTTTCGCAACGAGTTGGCCACCCTGACCTTGGGTTGTGGCGCCGCCGCGATGGTCATGTCGCGTGCCGACCTGACCCCCGATGCGCCGCGCTACAAGGGCGGCGTGACCAAGGCTGCGACGCAGTGGAACACCCTGTGCCGCGGCAACCTGGACCGCATGGTCACCGACACCCGCATGTTGCTGATCGAAGGCCTGAAGCTGGCCCAGAAGACCTTCGTCGCGGCCAAGATCGCGCTGGGCTGGGTGGTGGACGAGCTGGACCAGTTCGTCATCCACCAGGTCAGCCAGGTACACACCCAGGCGTTCATCAAGGCCTTCGGCATCGACCCCAAGAAAGTGCTGACCATCTTCGGCGAACACGGCAACATCGGCCCGGCCAGCGTGCCGATCGTGCTGAGCAAGCTCAAGCAGCTGGGCCGCCTGAAGAAAGGCGACCGTATCGCCCTGCTGGGTATCGGTTCGGGCCTGAACTGCTCGATGGCCGAAGTGGTCTGGTAAGCGGCCGATCCATGGTTTCGAAGGGCCGGTTCGCCGGCCCTTTCATTTTCTGCGGCAGGTGGCGATGAATCTTCCCGGTTACCCCTTCACGCCCAAGCGTTTCGAGGTCCGTCCGGGCTTGTCGATGAGTTATCTCGACGAAGGTCCGCGCGATGGCGAAATCGTGGTGATGCTGCACGGCAATCCGTCGTGGAGCTATTACTGGCGCAATCTTGTTTCAGGATTGAGCGACAAGTACCGCTGCATCGTGCCCGACCATATCGGCATGGGGTTTTCCGACAAGCCCGCTGACCGGGACTACGACTACACCCTGCAGTCGCGTGTCGACGATCTGGCTGTACTGCTCGATCACCTGGGCATCACCGGCCCGATCACCTTGGCCGTGCACGACTGGGGTGGCATGATCGGCTTCGGCTGGGCGCTGAGCCATGCCGCGCAGGTCAAGCGTCTGGTGATCACCAACACCGCCGCGTTCCCGCTGCCCACTGCGAAAAAAATGCCCTGGCAGTTGACGCTGGGGCGCGATTCGAAATTCGGCGCTTTCATCATCCGCGCCTTCAATGCGTTCTCCAGTGGTGCCTCGTACCAGGGCGTGGAAAGCAAGATGCCAGCCGACGTGCGCCGCGCCTACGTGTCGCCTTACAACAACTGGGCCAACCGCATCAGCACGCTGCGCTTCATGCAGGACATTCCACTCCACCCCGGCGACAAGTCGTGGTCACTGGTGGAAGCCGCCGGTCATAAGCTGCCTCAGTTCGCCGACCGTCCTGCCTTCATCGGCTGGGGCCTCAAGGATTTTGTATTCGACAAGCACTTCCTCGCCGGCTTCAGGCAAGCCTTGCCCAACGCGGAAGTTACCGCCTTCGACGACGCGGGGCACTACGTGCTGGAAGACAAACAGAAAGAACTGGTGCCGGCGATCCGCAAATTCCTGGATGCGAACCCGCTGTCGCGCCCATGAAACTCTGTAGGAGCGGGACCTGCCCGCGACGCGGCCATACCGGTGAAGCCGCGACGCGGCCATGGCCCGCTCGTACCACTGCGCGCACCTAGAATGCGTCCATGACTGGAACCTGCAACATCGCCGCCACCCTTCCGCGCCTGGCCCGCGAGCGACCCGACCAGGTTGCCATCCGCTGCCCGGGTTCGCGCGGCAATGACGGTTTCGCGCGCTACGACATCGCACTGACCTATGCGGAACTCGATGCACGCAGCGATGCGATTGCGGCGGGCCTTGTGCAGTACGGCATCGTGCGCGGCACCCGCACCGTGGTGATGGTGCGGCCGTCGCCGGAGTTCTTCCTGCTGATGTTCGCGTTGTTCAAGCTCGGCGCGGTGCCGGTGCTGGTGGATCCGGGCATCGACAGACGTGCATTGAAACAGTGCCTCGACGAATCGCAGCCGCAAGCCTTCATCGGCATTCCACTCGCGCATGCGGCGAGGGTGGTGTTGCGCTGGGCGCAATTGGCGCGCGTTCGCATTACTACCGGTCGTCGTGCGTGGTTGGCGGATGCAACGCTGGCACAAGTCGAAGCCGCAGGCATGAATGCAGGCGCGGAGCTTGCCGATACAGGCCCGGATGAAATCGCCGCAATTCTGTTCACCAGCGGCTCGACCGGCGTGCCCAAGGGCGTCGTCTACCGGCATCGGCACTTCGTCGCGCAGATCGATATGCTGCGGACCGCATTCGGCATCCAAGCAGGGGGCATCGACCTGCCGACATTCCCGCCATTCGCATTATTCGATCCTGCGCTCGGCTTGACCTCGATCATCCCCGATATGGATCCGACCCGACCTGCGCAGGCCGATCCGAAAAAATTATTGAACGCAATCGAACGCTTCGGCGTCACTCAGTTGTTCGGTTCACCGGCGTTAGTCGAAGTGCTGGCGCATCACGGTGTGAGGTTGCCGACGATCGAACGCGTCACTTCCGCGGGCGCGCCGGTACCGCCGGATGTGGTGACA
>JBDTZK010000102.1:0-6701 GCA_040005195.1 Pseudoxanthomonas sp. | reverse complement strand
GAACGCCTGTTCGGCGATGCCGCTGGACTTGAGGAAGGCTTCGGCGCGCTTGGCGATGCCGCGCGGGCAGCGCGAATAGCCCTGCATGGTGGCCGGATCCAGCACGTCGCAGGTCAGGACCACGGTCGGGTCTGCAGTGAACGGATCGAGGTAGGCGGTGCTGGCATCGGGCAGCAGGACCATGTCGGATTCGTTGATGCCTTTCCAGCCAGCGATCGAGCTGCCGTCGAACATGCGGCCTTCTTCAAACAGCGACTCGTCGACGATGTTGGCCGGAAAGGTCACGTGGTGCTGGATGCCGCGCACATCGGCGAAGCGCAGGTCCACGAACTCGACCTTGTTGTCCTTGATCAGCTTTTCGACTTTGTCCGCAGACATGTTGGAACCTCGGTTTTTGATATGAGTGGGGTACTCAAAGCAAGCCGCGTGCCAAGTTCCATGCACCGTAAGTTGCTGATTTGAAAGGTGCTGCACATCACGGACTGCGGTGTTTTGCACCAAAATGGAAATATACGCAAATAAAATGCACCTGAATGGTGCTGCGAGAATCCACTATTCTGCTGCCTGCCCAATTCCGCCCAAAAACTCTGCCCGCCCATGACCGACCTGCTCAAAGCCCTGCTCCTTGGCATCATCGAAGGCATCACCGAATTCCTGCCCATCTCCAGCACCGGTCACCTGCTGATCGCAGAGCGCTGGCTGGGCCACCGCAGCGACCTGTTCAACATCGGTATCCAGGCGGGCGCAATCCTGGCAGTGGTGTTTATCTACCGGCAGCGCCTTTGGGATTTGCTGGCAGGTTTCGGCAAACCGGCCAACCGCGATTACGCCCTCAAGCTGGGACTGGCCTTCGCCATCACCGCCGTGCTGGGTATAGCGGTGAAGAAACTGGGCTTCGAACTGCCGGACCAGATCACCCCGATTGCCTGGGCGCTGATCCTGGGTGGCCTGTGGATGGTGGTGGCCGAACATTTCGCCGCGAAGCGTGCGCAGGCATTGGGCGAGCGCAGCGCGATCAGCTGGACGGTCGCCGTGCTGGTGGGCATTGCCCAGGTGGTGGCGGGCGTGTTCCCCGGCACCTCGCGTTCGGCAGCGACGATCTTCGTCGCATTGCTTGCCGGCACCACCAACCGCGCGGCAGCGACCGAATTCGCATTTCTGGTCGGCATTCCCACCATGTTCGCGGCCACCGCGTACGAGCTGATGGACGTGGTGAAGTCGGGTGAAGCCGCCAACGAAGACTGGGCTGCGTTCTCGGTTGCGTTCGTGGCCTCGGCCATCACCGCTTTCATCGCAGTGAAATGGCTGTTGAACTATATCCAGAGCCATCGCTTCACGGCGTTTGCCCCGCCGGCTGATATGGCTGCATTGGGAACTGCGCTTCTTCAGCGCAGACCGTGGAAATGCGTGCAGGTACGCGAAGTCCGATACACCGAAAACGTTATCAAAACCGGTATCGGTGACACGTTCGGAAACTTCTACGACCACATCCAAGGCTACGTGCATCAAGCCGGTATTCGCAATGTTTTGCGGGTCAAGCGCCATACCATCGGAAACCCGCCGGCCGATGGAAGTTCGCAGGTGTACGTACTCGACATGGTGATGGAGTCGGCCAGCGAGAAGAAGCAAGACTCACGATAATCCGGCTGGACAATTCAGCAACCTCATATGAGCGCCGCTATCAGCTCAACGCGCATGGCAGCGAGCGATTGCCATGCCATCCCCGGGTAAGCGCGCGTTATAGTTCGCGCTTCGTTCCCGAGCCGCCGCATTGATGAGCCCCACTGCAACGAATGCGTCCTCCCTGGTCCGGATTGCCGTAGCTCTGCTGATCGCCTCCACCGTCGTGATGTGGCTGCCGGCATTGAATACGCCCTTCTGGGGCGACGACTATGTGTTCCTGCATGCGGCACAGGCCAGCAATGCCTCCGGCGCAACCTGGTGGTCGGATTTCTGGCCCGCGTCGCCGCCTCGTTTCTGGCGACCACTGTCACAGGAAGGTTACTGGCGCCTGGTTGCCGGAGTCCTGCATGCCGATGCCTACTGGTCGCACGTGCTGAATCTTGTACTGCATGTCCTGGCCGCCGGCAGCGTCGCACTGCTGGGGCTGAGTATCGCGCGTGCCTGTCGCTGGCCACATGCCGGTGGTATCGCAGGGCTTTCCGGCGCGCTTTATGGCGCGCTTGGCATGCACCTGCTACCGGTGCACTGGGTTGCCGCAGCCAATAACTCGATGCTGGTCATTTTCACCGCGCTGGCCCTGTCGGCATGGGTGGCTGCAGCAAAAGCGACACCCGTCAGGCGGGCATTGCTCTTGACCTCGCTCCCGCTGTTGCTGGCCGCGGGTCTGTTGAGCAAGGAATCCGCCGCGCTGACGCCGTTGCTGATGGCGGTGGTGTGGCTGTTCGTCGGCAACACCCGCGCAAGCAAGGCCGAAATCGCCACCTGGTTGATCTGCGTAGCGACCGTGCTGGTCTGGCTGGTGCTGAGGCAACGGTTCACTGCGAATACCGATGCGTCCTATGAATTCCGGCTTGGCGGCAACCTGATTCGCAACGCGGCATCGTTGCTGGCGTGGCTGCTGAATGTCCCGCGAGAAGCGCTGCGCATGGCACTTACCGGTGAATCCATGCGTGGGTTTGGCTGGATCGCAGCCACCTCGTTACCCATACTGCTTGCCTGGATCATCGCACTCCGTAGCGGCCGCTCGTTGCTGACCCGCAGGCAGTGGTTCGCGGTTCCGGTTTTCTGCGTGCTGGCTTACGCGCCCTACTTCTTCTTCGCCTGGAACAGTTACGAGTACTACGCCGCCATCGCCGCCATATTGCTGGTCATCGTCATGGCGCGTTGACTGGTCGGCTCCCGTGGCGTCGTCATCGCCGTCACCCTGGTCGCGCTTTCATCATGGATTGGCGTAGCGGGCACCCGCTCGCTGGAACATCCGGGCCTGATCGGGCGTGCGCGATGGGCCGAGGACGTACTCCAGCAGCTGCAAAAACAATCCATCAAAGCCCCGCTCTGGGTACAGGTGGAAGATGACCAGCGTTTCTACGCGATTGGGCAAGCAGGCCTTGCATGGCGGCTGGGCATTGAACCCCAGGATATCCATGTGGTCGACCAGTGCCCCGGGGATACGCGGCAATGTATCGTCATCGACAAGCAGGGCAACTGGCGCTGGCAGCAGAAAGAAGTGACAGGTAAAACAGACTGAACCGGCGCCAGGCTTTTACATTCAACGAACTTTCGCATTCAACGAATAGGTGCCGTGCACCAGAGCCTCGCCCAGCACATGGCCGTGCATGGCATGGAACGCCTCTGCGGCGGTGAACCGTGCGGGCAACACCAGTTTTTCCACATCCAGCGCGAACAACCTGAAAAAGTAGCGGTGCAGGCGCAGATCGTTGAACGGCGGGTAGGGGCCGTCGTAGCCGAAGTAATCACCGCCCATGTCGGCCTCGCCCGCGAACCAGCCGGTGTAATCGTTCAGGCCTTGGCGTGCGCCAGCGGGTCCGGCCGGTGATGCCTTGCCGTGCGCAGTGATGCCGTCGCTGCAACTGCCCGCTGCGATCACGCGCACGTCAGCATGAATGTCAACCATCACCCAGTGGATGAAGTCAGCGCGCGGCTGCTCGACCGGAATCTGCAGGTCATCACGGCCCACCGTCTCCGGCATCGTGGGCGCATCGGGATCGATGCAGAGCAAGGCAAAGGAAAGCGTCCCTTCTGGCACGTCGTTCCAGGCCAGGTGTGGATTGCGATTGCCACCGAAACCTTGCGCCTTGCCCATCGCATATTCGGCAGCAATCGGCTTGCCATTTTCGAAACTGTCGCTGTGGATACGCATCGTTGACTCCTGTGATCGATCAGGTTTCCGGGTAACCCATGCGCTGGGCAATCGGAGTGAGCACGCTGAATACCTCGTCCAATGACGAGCGGTAATTGCGCCAATGGCCGGACGGGAAGTGCGCGGCACCTACGGAGGAGGGGACCGGTAGCTGCAGGTTCAATGCTTTGCCCATCAGATCGGCCGCGGCGCGTGGATCGTTGCCAATGTCATCGGTGCGCAGCACGCGATTGGGATACCACTGGTTCTCGACCAATTCTGCAGCCTGATGCAGGGATGCCGCCAGCCAGTGTGCGGCTTCCATCGGCGATGGCATGGCAAAGGGCGCTGCGGAGCCAAACGCCAACCAATCCAGCAGCGTGTCACGCGGATCACGAATGGCCATGACCAACATGCCCTCGGGTACATGCGGTCGCAGCGCGAGCAGCAATGCGTTGTCCCACCAAGGCAGCCAGTCGAAAACATCCCCCGACTCCAGTTGACGCGATGGCAATGCCTGGCGCCAGCGGTCCGCAACCTGCTGTCCGGACAAGCGGCCACTGATCAATCCTTCGATAACGAAATAGGACTGGAAACCATCCTGTGGCGGCTGCGAACCGAAGCGGTCGGGGCGAAAGGGATTACCGACCTCGCTCATCACCGCCGAAAGACGCTCGATGCCCGAACCCGGCACGCCCCACAGGAACATCACCTTTGGCGCATTGTCGGTTCGCGTCGCCAGCGCCGGCCATTCCGTTCGTGGCGCGCTCAATGGCGGCAACGGGACCAGTTGCGTGACCCGTTCGGCCTGCATCTTTGACCATGCAGCCACGGCTTTATCCGGCTGCTTGGCCTGGTCCAAGCTGAGGCCCAGCAAGCCCAGCAGGAAGCCGCGTTCTGCCACATCGGTGGCCGCCAACAGCCAGCTTTCGATCTGGGAAATCGCAGCGTCTGGACCCTGCGCCATCAAGCCATCCAGCAGGTACAGGCGCGCATCGGGATGGCTGGGCGCGAGTGCCTGCAGGCGCGCCACCGTGGCATCGAGCGCCGCGCGATTACCTGATGACTGCTGCATGCGCAGCAGAATCTCCAACGGCAAGGTGGACTGCGGCATCGCGGCGATCCAGCGCTCGATGACGGCATGACCGGCCTCGGCATCAGGCGCGAAGCTCAGGCGCGCGCGCCACAGATCCTGCGCGTCGGTGGTAGTGGCCAGCGCAGCCTCCAGCGACAGGCGCGCCTCCTCATCCCTTTCCAGAGCGCGCCACGCCGACACCAGTGCGTGCAGGATCTGCAGGTCATCAGGCCGGGCCGCGAGGGCGCTGCGAAGCAAGGGGAGTGCCTGCTCGGGCTGGCCTGCCGACATATGCAGCAAGCCTGCGGCACGTCTGAGTGCCGGGGTGTCGGTCGCCGTATCCGCCAGCAAGGATGTCAGTTGCTCGGCGGCCTCGGCCGGCCGACCCTGACGGTTGACCAGGTCGGCGATCAAGGTGTGCAGATTGCGTGCGTCGGGGATCTTGCCGGCAACGCTACGGAAAGCCTGTTCGGCAAAGGCCCAGTGCTGCTTGCGCATGTACAGGAAGCCCAGCACATACCGCAGTTGCACATCATCCGGCACCTGCTGCAGGGCGGTGGTGACTTGCCTGAGACCCTCATCGACATTGCCGCGCTGCAAGGCCAGCATGCCTTCGACCACGGCCAACTGCGGATGGCCAGGTGCCACGCGGGACGCCAGCCGGTTCAGGCGCTCAGCTTCGTCCAGGTCGCCACGACCGATCGCCAGTTGCGCTTGCAGCAGATAGGCACCCAACTGATTGGGGTTGAGGTCGCTGGCCTTGCTCAGCGCGGCGTTCGCTTCTTCCCATTGGCTGCCCGCGATCAGCAGGTTCGCACGCACCAGTTGCAGCGCGTCGTCCTCGGGCGCCAGTTCAATAGCGCGGTCAATACTGGCCAGCGCGTCGGAGTGGTCGCCACGCTGGAGTAATGCCACCGCCAGCCAGCGATGCGCCTGCGCGTCGCCAGGGCTGGCCTGGACCCACGCGCGTGCACTGGCGAGGGCTTCTTCCACCGCGTTGCGGCGCAGCGCTTCGATGATTTTCTCTTGCATGGAATCCGGCACTTGAGGGCAGACGGCCATTCTACCGGCCACCCCATCAAGCCTGGCTGATCAGAGCGCTGCGTCGTCCAGCAACAGCCGTGCGGTGACCCAGCGTTCACCGAAACCGTCGCAGGCTGCGTTCTCGATGAAGCCACAGTGTCCTCCCCAGCGCGCGGTTTCGAGATGCGCCAGTGCCGGCAAACGCCAGGCCTGGAACGCGGCGAAGGGAATAACCGGATCGTCCTGTGCCATCAGGATGTCTGCAGGCACCTGCAATCCGGCCAGACGCTCATCGGCGATCGAGTAACCCTCGAAATAGTCGTCGATGGTGCCGAAGTCGGTGTGCCGCTCAACCATCCAGCGGGTCAGTTCGCGCACGCTCTTGGCCAGGGTGGCGTCATCGTAATTGTGGCGTTCCGGGAACAACTCGCGCTTGCGTTCCAGCGAGTGCCGCCACTTGCGCTGGAAATACCAGTGATAAAGCGGCAGGCCTTCCTCCATCCCCATCAGTGAAGCCGACGGATCCAGCACCGGGCACACGGCCACCACGCGCGCCAGCGGCAGTCCTGCTTTGGGTGCGGGCAACGCCAGCCGCAGCACGAAATTAACGCCCAGCGAATAACCGGCGGCCACGAAGCGACGCTGCGGGAAACGCCGCGCGACATCGACTGCCGCGTTGACCACTTCATCCAGGCGATTGGAGTGGAAGATCTCTTCGTTGAGGTGGTGGGTGCCGCCGTGGTCACGGAAGTTCAGCCGTACCACTTCAAAACCGGCTTC
>JBDTZK010000101.1:0-6733 GCA_040005195.1 Pseudoxanthomonas sp. | reverse complement strand
GGTGGCGCAGAGCGCGGCTCTTCGCCGACTTCGGTCGGTGGCTTTTGCTCGATGAAGGCAATGTCCACGCGTAACGATGATCCGGCGGCCGCCTCGCGTCCATGGGACAAGGACCGTGATGGCTTCGTGCTGGGTGATGGCGCGGGCATCTTGGTGATCGAAGAATACGAACACGCCAAGGCACGTGGCGCGCGCATCTACTGCGAGCTGGCCGGTTTCGGCGCAAGTTCCGACGCCTATCACATGACCGCGCCCAGCGAGAACGGCGAAGGCCCGGCGCGCTGCATGGCGATGGCGATGAAGGACGCGAAAATCAACGCCGACCAGGTGGAATATCTCAACGCGCACGGTACCTCGACGCCGCTGGGTGACCTGGCCGAAACCCTTGCGATGAAGCGCGCCTTCGGTGATCACGCCTACAAAGCCATGATCAGCTCCACCAAGTCGATGACCGGGCACCTGCTCGGTGCTGCAGGTGGCGTGGAAGCTATCTTCTCGGTACTCGCCATCGACAAGGGCATCATTCCGCCGACCATCAACCTGGAAAATCCGGGCGAAGGTTGTGACCTGGACTATGTGCCCAACGTGGCGCGAGAGAAGAAGATAGACGTCGCCATGTCGAACAGCTTCGGCTTTGGTGGCACCAACGGCACGCTGGTCTTCAAGCGTATCTGACCGTCATGCCGCGCGGTTGATGCCGCGCGGCGAGCAAGCCCCTTGATCGAATCACGCGCACTGCCTTCCGATACCGATCTGCTCGCGCTGTATCGCCTGGCACCCTCTCGCTATCCGATGTTGCTTGAGTCGGTCGCGTCGAGTTCTGCGCAGGGTCGCTGGGACCTGCTTTTGGCGACCGATGGCACCGGATTGCGGCTGGACGCAGAAGGCAACACTTTCACCCTGGAGGGCCATCCGGTTGCCGGCGACTTCCTCGAAGCGATGGATGCCGAGTGGCAGTCACAACGCATCCCCAGGGAAGAGCCGCGCTGGCCGTTCCGTGGTGGCTGGGCGCTGCTGCTGAACTATGAACTCGCAGGCCAGGTGGAACCGGTCCTGTCGCTTCCCAAAGGCCGCGACGGCGTTCCGGTTGCCCTGGCGATGCGTTGTCCGGCTGCGGTGCTGCGAGACCGGATCAGCGGCGATTGCGTGGTGATCGCTGAAGTGGGTGCACAGCATCTGCTGGAGGCCATCACCGATGACATTGCGGCCACGCGCACTCAGCCCGGACTTTGTGCATGGCGCGCGCCGGATGAGATCGTTGAAGACGACCCGGCGCGTTTCATCGAGGGTGTCGAGCGCATCCTGCAATACCTTCTTGCGGGCGATATTTTCCAGGTGAATCTTTCGCGGGCCTGGCGCGCGCATTTCCAACGATCCGTCGATCCTGCGGCACTGTACTCGCGCCTGCGCATCGCCAACCCCGCGCCTTTCGCTGGCTTGTTTTCGGCAGGCGACTGGGCCGTCGCCAGTTCGTCGCCAGAGCGCCTGGTGTCGATTCGTGGTGATGTGGTGGAGACCCGTCCCATCGCCGGGACCCGCCCACGCTTCGAAGGTGATGACGATGCCGCGCGGATCCGCGAGCTGGTCGGTCACCCGAAGGAACGTGCCGAGCACGTGATGCTGATCGACCTGGAGCGCAACGACCTGGGTCGCGTGTGCGAGCCGGGCAGCGTGGAGGTGGATGAACTGATGACCGTGGAAAGTTACGCGCACGTGCACCACATCGTCAGCAACGTGCGTGGCCGATTGCGCGCGGATGCAAGCCCGGGCGACGTGATCCGCGCCACCTTCCCCGGCGGCACCATCACGGGTTGTCCCAAGGTCCGCTGCATGCAGATCATCGCCGAACTGGAAGGCCAGGCCCGTGGCGCCTACACCGGTGCGTTCGGCTGGCTGAACCGGGACGGCGACCTGGACCTGAACATCCTGATCCGTAGTGCCGAGATATCGCCGTCAAAGGAGGGTGGCACGGACGTGGTGTTCCGTACCGGCGCAGGCATCGTCGCTGACTCCATTCCCGAGCGTGAACTGGATGAAACCCGCGCCAAGGCCAGAGGGATGCTGAAGGCCTTGTCCGAGTAGCAGCGAGCCTTGCGCGACATGCTTTTCGCTTTTTTTGAGGCGATCCTGGCAACGCACCGAAGCCACTGCCCGCTCCTATTAATGGGCGGTGGCAAGGTATCCTGCAACTGTCCTTATCCGCTTCGAGGAAATTCGTGTCCCCAGGCCCCAAACGCGGCTGCCGCGCCTTCGTCATTGGCTGTTTCGTGTTGCTCGCCGTCGTAGTCGGAGGCAGCGTATGGTTGTGGCAGCGCTACACCGGTTTCAGCGATCAGCCCATTGCCGGCTTGCAGGCGGGCGACAGCGTCGTCGTGGCATCGGGCGACTCTTTCCCCAGTTTGCTGCGCAAGCTGCGCGCATCCGGCGTGGAGCAGGGCGATGACCTGGAATGGAGGATTCTGGCGCGACGCCTGAAGGTGGACGGCAGTCTGAAGGTCGGTGAATACGCGCTGGAGGCTGGGATCACCCCGCGCAAGCTGTTGCTGGACATGCGCAACGGCAAGGTCATCAGTTATCGCATCACTTTCGTGGAAGGCTGGAACATCCGCCAGTTGCGCGCAGCGCTGAATGCCGCCACGCCGTTGCTGCATGAAACCAGCGCGCTGGACGATGCCGCTTTGATGAAGCTGCTCGGTCATCCGGGCCAGCACCCCGAAGGAAGATTCCTGC
Organism: Pseudoxanthomonas sp.; assembly: GCA_040005195.1. Classification (GTDB taxonomy): domain Bacteria; phylum Pseudomonadota; class Gammaproteobacteria; order Xanthomonadales; family Xanthomonadaceae; genus Pseudoxanthomonas_A. The sequence goes on along the minus strand of JBDTZK010000101.1, from coordinate 4,003 downwards.
CGGAGACCTACGTCTACTCGCGTGGCGACAGCGATATCGACGTGTTGAAGCGCGCTTATGGGGCGATGGAAAAAGCACTCGCCCTGGTCTGGGAGTCGCGAGCCAGGGATATTCCGTTGAAGTCGGCGGAAGAGGCCTTGATCCTGGCTTCCATCATCGAGAAAGAAACCGGCCTGGCTTCGGAACGGCCACAGATCGCAGGTGTTTTCGCAAGGCGGCTGAAGCTGGGCATGAAGTTGCAGACCGATCCGACGGTGATCTACGGCATCGGCAGTGCTTACGACGGCAACATCCGCCGCCGCGACCTGCTCACCGATACGCCTTATAACACCTACACCCGCACTGGCCTGACCCCGACACCCATCGCCATGCCCGGGCTTGACGCATTGCAGGCGGCGGTCAATCCGGCTGACGGCGATGCGTTGTTCTTCGTAGCCCTGGGTGATGGCAGCGGCAGTCATGTGTTCTCGGCAACGCTGGGCGAACACAACGCAGCCGTTGGCCGTTACCTGCAGCAGCTGCGCCGTCCTGCGCTCCCGGAAGAAAAGGTTCTGGAAGAAGAGCTGCTGCAATGACCGAGGCCGTGTTGAAGCATCCACGACTGATCAGCCTGGAGGGCGGCGAGGGGGCGGGCAAGACCAGCGCCATCGTCGCCCTCCGCGATGTACTGCAGTCACGTGGCCATGAAGTAGTACTGACGCGTGAGCCCGGTGGAACGCCGTTGGCCGAACAGATTCGCGAATTGCTGTTGAAGCCGCAGGAAGAAGCGCTGGCCCCGGAAACGGAGCTGCTGCTGATGTTTGCCTCGCGTGTGCAGCATGTGCGCGAAGTGATACGTCCGGCTTTGCAGCGCGGCGCGTTCGTGGTGAGTGATCGCTTCACCGATTCAAGCTATGCCTACCAGGTCGAGGGCCGCGGTCTGGATCGTGTGTTGGTAGAAGAACTCGAGCGCAAGCTGGTGGGCCTCAAGCCGGGCTTGACCTTGCTGCTGGACCTCGACGTGCGGGAAGGCCGTGCCCGGGCCAATGGTCGCGACCTGTGGCCGGACCGCATCGAGAGCGAGCAGGATGATTTCTTCGAACGCGTGCGCGCCGGTTTCCGCAAGCGTGCGCAGGACGAGCCCGAACGTTTCAGGGTCATCGATGCGAGCCAGTCGCCTGCTGCGGTCGGCGCTTCTGTCGCCACGGCGTTGGTGCAATGGCTGGAAGAGCAGGCATGAGCGATTTGTTCTCACCCTGGCAGCAACGCGCCTACGACCACGCGTTGTCCGCGCTGGAGGCCGGCCGACTGGGTCACGGCCTGTTGATCTGCGGCCCCTCAGGGCTCGGCAAGCGCGCAGTTGCGGATCGGCTGGCGCAATTCGTCCTGGGCGGCCATGAGCCCGCATTGCAGACGCGCACCGCACAGCTGATTGCGGCGGGCACCCATCCTGATTTGCACCTGTTGTCCTATGGACTGACCAAGGACGGCAGCAAGCTGCGCACCGAAATCGTGATCGACCAGATACGCGCACTGTCGCAGAAGCTGTCACTCACGCCGCAATACGGCCGCGCGCAGGTGGCCATCATCGATCCTGCTGACGCGGTCAATCGCGCCGCCTGCAATGCCTTGCTGAAGACACTGGAGGAGCCCGCCGATGGTCGCTACCTGTGGTTGATCAGCGCCCAGCCTGCGCGGCTGCCGGCCACCATCCGCAGTCGCTGTCAGCGACTGGAATTCAAGCTGCCACTGCGTGAAGAATCACTGGCGTGGCTGGCAGCGCAGGGACATTCGGCAGGTAACGCGGAAGAGGCAATCGATGCGTCACGCGGCCACCCCGGCCTGGCGGATGAATGGCTGCGTGAAGGCGGCCTGGCATTGCGCAAGTCGGTCGCCAGCGATTTACAGAAACTCGAAAGTGGCGACATCGGCGTGATCGAAACCGCCCAGCGTTGGTCTTCCGATGAACACACCAGCCTGCGCCTGGGTCATGCTGCCGACCTGATGCTGGTACAGGCAGGAAGTGCAGGCTTGACCGATCCGGCGCGATTGCACAAGCTGGCGACCTGGTTTGACGCCGCCAACCGAACGCGCGACCTGTTGCGGACCACGGTGCGCGGCGACCTTGCGATAGTTGATTTGCTCTTGGCCTGGCGCGGTGGGGATCGCGGACGGGCCAAAAAAGGAGAACGGGGATGAATGCAGTAGCAGGTGGCGGACGACAGGGCATCCTGTCCTTGGTGGTCAAGGACAAGGCAGCGCTCTACAACGCCTACATTCCGTACGTGAAGAACGGCGGCATTTTCGTGCCCACGCCCAAACGCTATTTCCTGGGCGACGAGGTGTTCCTGCTGCTCACGCTACCCGACTCCAGCGAACGTGTCCCGGTTGCCGGCAAGGTCATCTGGGTAACGCCAGTGGGCGCGCAGGGTGCGCGCACTGCGGGCATCGGGGTTCAGTTCGCCGATACCAGCGAAGGCGAAGCGGTGAAGAGCAAGATCGAAACGCTGCTGGCCGGTACTCTCAACGCGGACAAGCCCACGCACACCATGTAAGTCACATGGTCAGGGCATGGATTGGGCAGGGCACCGCCACGTGCCGAACCTGGTCGAGCATGATCGGTCGAGCTCGCTTCGATCAACTTCCAGTGTTTCAAATAGACGGCAATGCTTACGGCTTGTCTTTTCTTGCGAACTGCACTTCGTACTCATCCTTAGGTAAACCAGGCACGCTGAGCACCAGTTCGACGGGCCGGATGCAGGCAGGCACGGGCACGCCCGGTTCAACCGGCGCCACCACGGTGTCCACTTCGGCGCGCAGATGCCTGCCTTCGCGGGTCACCAATACGCCACCTTGCGTGACTGATTCACGCAGGGTCAGCCAGATGCGTTGCCTGAAAATTGCCAGGTCGCCGTCGAATTCCGACACCAGTGCATCACTGCCGTCGCCAGCTGAGCATCCGTCGCTCTCGTGCACTACCAGCAGTGCGGGCAGCACTGACGTCGTCGACGCTTCGATTGCGGGCGAAGCGTCGACAAGGGCACTGGCACCTGCGAGCAACAACAGTGCGGTAGCAATCATGGCGTTCCCGTATTGAAGTTGTGGCCGGCAAATGCCGCCGTGAAGGCAGCTTACAACCCTTTGAACAGGTTGCCGATCAACAACGCCACCAGCCCGGCACAAAGGATCCAGAACGCATGCGCGGACAGCGCCGGGATGTAGCCCAGTTTCGCGGCCACGCCGATACCGCCCAGCAGAAGGGAAAGGAAGAACACGCCTGTGGTCGGCGCACTGAGGTTGAACATGCAGAAATTCCGTGATGGGATAAGGGTAGGCGCGAGCCGGCAGTCGGTCGCGGATCAGACGGTTGCAAGGCGCAGGATAGGCGAATCCCAGCCTGGGCGTGGGGCGAAGCGGTCACCGTAACGACCTTGCAGCACTCTGAGTTTTTCGACCAGCGCATCGGCGCCGGTGGCCTTGATGTATTCGATAGGACCGCCGCGGAACGGGGCGAAGCCTGTGCCGAAAATAACCCCGGCATCCAGCAGATCGGCATCGCTCACTACCCCGTCATGCAGGCAAGCGACCGCCTCGTTGAGCAGCGGCAGGATCAGCCGGTCTTCCAGATCGGCCGGCGCCTGGTAGTCCTTCGGGACTTCCGGCTTCACGGCCTTGCCGTTTTCCCATGCGTACAGACCCTGGCCATCCTTCTTGCCACGCTTGCCGCTTTCCGGCGGTGCCGACAAAGCGGCAGGAATCGGCAGGCCCAGGAACGGCGCAAGTTCCTTGCCAACGCCCGCGGCGACATCCAGCCCCACGGTATCGATGAGTTCGATCGGTCCCATCGGCATGCCGAATTTCACCGCCGCCTTGTCTATCACTGGGCCGGGAATTCCTTCGGCATAGGCGGTCACCGCTTCGAGCATATACGGGAACAGCACGCGATTGACCAGGAAGCCGGGTGTGCCAGCCACCGGCACCGCCAGCTTGTCGATGGCCTTGCAGAAGGCCGCCAAGCGCCTTT
>JBDTZK010000100.1:0-6750 GCA_040005195.1 Pseudoxanthomonas sp. | reverse complement strand
GAGCTGGGCGACCACGGCCTCCTGAAAATCCGTGTCAAGCCGGGCTACGGGTGGGGGAAATTGCTGCTGGAAGTATTCGAGAAAACGGTGGAGCACACCCTGATCCAGCCCACCTTCATTACCGATCACCCGGTTGAAGTTTCACCGCTGGCGCGCGCCAACGACGACCAGCCCGGTTACACAGACCGCTTCGAACTGTTCGTCAATGGCAAGGAACTGGCCAACGGTTTCTCAGAGCTGAATGATCCAGAAGACCAGGCGGCGCGTTTCCAGGCCCAGGTGGAAGCGAAGGAGGGCGGAGACGACGAAGCCATGCATTTCGACGCCGATTACATCCGGGCCCTGGAAGTAGGCTTGGCCCCTACCGGCGGCCTGGGTATTGGAATCGACCGTTTGGTCATGCTCTTGACCGGCTCGGACTCCATCCGGGACGTGCTCCTGTTCCCGTACATGCGGCCTGAGAGCGGAAGCTGATCCCGTGCCACGTGTGACGCCCGTTGGCATATTCTGCCCATAGTGCTGTTGGCTGCGCCCGCCCAAGCGCCGGGCTGATCGTCGAAACCACTAAAAACGTGACGTAAGTCTCTATTTTAGCCAGTGAGTCGCCCACTTTTGTGTGGCACGTTTCCTGCATTCATTTCCATACAGGGAACGCACATTGCAGCATCCGATCTGGATGTCCCGGGAGCCGGGACAGGCTATTCAGGCCAGCATGAGCGTCCACCCTGTACCGCCGCCAAAGAGGTATGACCTAATGTTAGATGCCACCAGGGTGTACACCGGAGTATCCTCGCAGGACAGCCACGCGGTGTGGCCCACTGGGGGTGGTAGCGGTTTGGATATCGTCATCGTCGACGATCAAACATCAGCGCGCACGATGCTCCGGCACGTGATAGAGGACATTGCCTCGGAATTGTCCGTGCACGACTTCGGCGATCCCGCCGTTGCGCTTGCCTGGTGCGAGGCCAACCGCACCGACTTGTTGCTGCTGGATTACCGCATGCCGGGCATGGACGGGCTGGAATTCGCACGCCGCTTCCGCCGCCTGCCGATGCATCGCGACATTCCCATCATCCTGATCACCGTGGTCGGCGACGAGCCGATCCGCCAGGCGGCACTGGAAGCAGGGGTCATCGACTTCCTGGTCAAGCCCGTCCGTCCGCGCGAACTGCGTGCACGCTGCCGCAACCTGCTGCAACTCCGTCAGCAAAGCGAGAACATCAAGCAACGCGCGATGTCACTGGAGCAGCGGCTGCTGTCCAGCATGCATGAAGTGGAAGAGCGCGAGCGCGAGACGCTTTCGCGGCTGGCGCGTGCCATCGAATACCGTGACAGTGGCACCAGCGCTTACCTGGAGCGCATGGCGCACATCGCCGGGCTGATTGCAGAACAGCTGGGCCTGCCTGAAGACGAGGTGCGCGCGATCGAGATGGCAGCCCCGTTGCACGACATGGGCAAGATCGCCATTCCCGACTCGGTTCTGATGAAGCCGGGTCCGCTGACCGAGGAAGAAACCGAAATCATGCGCCGCCATCCACGGATCGGCCATGAGCTGCTCAGTGGCAGCCATAATCGCTTCATCCAGGCAGGCGCCATCATTGCCCTCAGACACCATGAACGCTACGACGGAAGCGGATACCCGGATGGCCTGAAAGGCGACGCCATCCCGTTGGAAGCCAGGATCGTTGCAGTTGCGGACGTGTTCGATGCGCTTATTTCTCCACGCCCTTACAAGAAGGCCTGGGACCGCGACGCGGCGCTGGCTTACCTGTATGCACAGCGCGGCCGCCTGTTCGACCCGGCCTGCGTCGATGCGCTGGGCCGGGGTCGTGCCAGGCTGGACGATATCTGCGACCAGTACTCTACGTTGCACGTCCGTCCGGGCATGCAATAAGCCATGAATACACTCGTCGCGCGGATCAAGGAAAAGTTGTCGAACCGGCCAGACAGTGAACATGGCCAGGCCATCGTTCGACTCAGCCTGATCACCATCATCCTTGTCTATGCGCTGTTGCCAGCCTCGCGGCATATGCTCAGTCCGCATGACTATTCGGTGGCTCTCACCATCGTGTTGTCGGGGATGGTCAACGGCATCGGCATTGTTGTCTGGATCCTGCTGCAGCCAGGCAAGTCAGGGATACGGCGCGCCATTGGCATGGTCGCCGACTACGGACTGATGGGCGCCGCCATGGTCAGCATGGGCGAGCCACTCGCTTGGGCCTATATCGTCCTGATGTGGGTGACGGTTGGCAACGGCCTGCGATACGGCAATCGCTACCTGATCATTGCAGTCGCCATGGCATTCGTCAGTTTTGCGGCCGTGCTGATGCTCAGCAATTACTGGGTACAAAACCGCACGCTTGGTGTCGGATTGTTGCTGGGCCTGGTCGCCGTTCCCATGTACCTGTCCGGACTTCTTCGCCAGCTGACCACCGCCAACCAGGAAGCAAATCGCGCGAACGAGGCCAAGAGCCGTTTCCTGGCCAATATGAGCCATGAGTTCCGCACGCCGTTGAACGGGTTGTCGGGCATGTCTGAATTGCTCGCAACGACGCGCCTGGACACCGAGCAGCGCGAATGTCTGTCTACCATCCAGGCATAAACGCGCAGCATGCTGGCACTGGTTGAGGATGTGCTTGATATCTCGGCGATCGAAGCCGGCAAGCTCAAGCTCAACCTCGTCGAGTTCTCGCCGCGAGAAGTAATTGAAAACATCGGCATGATTCTTCTGCCGCAGGCGCGTGCAAAGCAGCTCGATTACGGCGTGGACATCAGCGCGGATGTGCCAGAAAAACTGCGCGGGGACATCCGCCATCTGCGCCAGATATTGCTGAACCTGGCCGGCAACGCAGTGAAGTTCACCGATGCCGGTACGGTGCGTATTGAGGTCAAGCAGCTTTCCAGTGGCAACCGGCAAGTCGCGCTGCGCTTCACGGTCACCGATACGGGCATTGGCATCCCGCAGGCCATGCAGGCAAAGTTGTTTGAAGCCTTTGAACAGGCGGATGTCAGTCTTTCGCGCCGCTACGGCGGCACCGGCCTGGGCACGACAATCGCCAAAGGGCTGGTCGAAGCCATGGGCGGCACCATCGGCTTTGAAAGCATCGAAAAACGCGGCACCACCTTCTGGTTCGATGTTCCCTTCGAAACTATCGAAAATTCCAAAGCTGCGGCAGTCGTTCCGGCATGGATCGAAGAACAAGCTGCGCATGGTGCAGAAAATGTCATCGCTTTCTCTGATCCGTTCCTGCGCCATCGCGCACGCGTTCGCAGCCTGCAGATCCTGGTGGCGGATGACCACGAAGCGAACCGCATGGTCGTGCAACGCCTGCTGCAAAAAGCGGGGCATCGCGTGGTTTGTGTCAATGGTGGTGAAGAAGTGCTGGATGCCTTGGAAATTGCAGACTACGACACCGTTATCGTCGACCTGCATATGCCTGGCATCAGTGGCCTGGACCTGCTCAAGCAGTTGCGAGTCATGGAAGCGGGCGGTGGGCCGCGGACTCCTGTCCTTGTGCTGAGCGCTGACGTTACCCCTGATGCGATTTCACGTTGTGAACAAGCCGGTGCACGCGCCTTCCTCGCCAAACCCATCGCGGCCACGCGTTTGCTGGATGTGCTGGCGGAGATTGCCAACAACGGTCGCGTCACCGTACCCGTGCAGGTCGGCAGGCCCGACCTGTTGGTGTCAGACGATGTACTGGATCCGAGTGTCCTCGATGAACTCAGCGCGCTTGGCATGGGTAAAACTTTTGAGCGCGAGTTCATTGTCCAATGTCTCAACGATGCCGACGGTTGTCTGGGTGCGATGGCGCATGCGATGGAGCAGGGCGATGGCACACCCATGCGCGAGCATGCGCATGCACTGAAAGGCGTGGCCAGTAATCTGGGCCTGGTGAAACTGGCTGCTGCGGCTGGTGAAATGATGCGTGTTGGCGATTCCGACATCAAAAAGGAATGGCGTCACCGTCTGGCCATGTTGAATGCCAATCTCAGCCATGGCCGCGCAGCGCTTGAGGAGCGTGGGCGTCAGCGTGACCCTGCAGAGAAAGGTACGGACCGCGTCTAAGGATCTACAGCTTTCAGAAAATGCGGCGCGTCAGGTCCCAGCGTATTTCCAATCACGGCATATTCCTGCACAAACAGACAGAAAAAATGCAGGCGGCAATCAGCCGCCTGCAAGATGCCGAGCCTTGCCGTTAGTTTGCTTCAGGCAACCCGCATAGCCGCCCGTTTTTCCTGAGCGCGTACGATACGCTCCATCATGCGCAAGGACTTGTGTCCCAGCGCCAGCGCAGTATCCACCCACACTTCGGTGATGCGCATCAGTTCGTCATAACCCACTGGCTGGGCCAGATTGCGGCACGAGTTCATGGCCAGGTAAGCGTGCGAAGAACGCTGTTGCTTGTTGATCAGTTCCTGCACCGCCGACTTGCCTTGGCCCTTCGGCACCAGGATGTCGACTACTCCCATCCGGTACATTTCATCGCTGGTGTAGATGTTGCCTTCGAGAATAATTTTCTCGGCCAGTTGCGGTGCCATGCGCTTGCAAAGGAAAGAATAGGCACCCATGCCCGGAAACAGTCCGAACAGGACCTCCGGCAGGCCCATTCCCACGCCCTCTTCGGCCACGATGGTGTGGCACGAAAGCGCAATTTCGAGACCGCCGCCCAGTGCATCGCCTTGGATCAACGCGATCGTACGGACATCTCCGCCCAAACCGGTATTGAGGTGATACACCCCATCAACGCAGCGACGTGCATAGCTCAGCAGACGGTCGCGATTGCCTTCATGGATAAGCTTGGAGAAAAGCGCAAGGTCCCCACCCAGATTGAACGCGGCAGCCTCGGATGCAACCACCAGATGGCGCAATTTCCCCGACTCGCGCTGCGACTCGCGCAAGGTGATGGAATTCATGAAGCTCAACACATCGTCAAGCATCTGGCTGTGGAAGCATGAACGCACACCGGGTTCGGCGTTCGCATGCATGTACATCCAATGGTTATCGCCATTGGGCTCCGAATCGACGCGGAGGGTCTGGTAAGGGTGGCTACGCAGCAGTTTTTCGACGTTGTTCATTTGATTTATCCTCGGCAAGGTTTACCCGGATGTGCGGCATCGGGGGGTCGGCGGCAATGGTGAGTGCTGTAATGCACAGATTGATGCTACACCTGAACGAAGGCCGAGCAAGCCAGCCTGATGGCTCTGAGCGCGTCAGGTGGCATAAAAGACAGTGTCTTGACGATAAAAGCGTGATCTTCGTCTGATATTTTCAAGCTGAATAAAAAAGCCGGCGATAAGCCGGGTTGTTTGGTTCAGGTACCCAGTACCGGCCGTGGCGGGTCCCGTAGCTCCTTGCGCAGGATCTTGCCCACGTTGGTCTTGGGCAAGTCGTTACGGAACTCCACGATTTTGGGTTGCTTGTAACCAGTCAGATTTTCGCGGCAATACGCCTTTATCTGCTCTGCAGTCAGCGAAGGATCTTTCCTGACTACGAACAGCTTGACCGCTTCGCCAGACTTTTCATCGGGCACACCGATAGCCGCGACTTCCAGGACACCCTGCATACTGGCGACCACGTCTTCAACCTCGTTCGGATAGACATTGAATCCCGAGACCAGAATCATGTCTTTTTTGCGATCAACGATGTAGAAGAAGCCGTTTTCATCCATCTTCGCCATATCACCGGTATGCAGCCAACCGTCGTTGTCGATGACATTGGCCGTCTCGTCCGGACGCTGCCAATAGCCCTTCATTACCTGCGGGCCCTTGATGCAAAGTTCACCTACTTCGCCAAACGTCGTCAGCATGCCGCCATCGTCATCCTTCAGGCAAACCTCAGTCGATGGAATGGGCAAGCCGATGGCGCCGTTGTAGTCCTTGAGATTCATCGGGTTGATGCACACCGCAGGCGAGGTTTCAGTCAAACCATAGGCTTCTACCAGAGTCACCCCGGTCACCTGCTTCCATTTTTCGGCAACCGCTCGCTGCACGGCCATGCCGCCGCCCAAGGTTACCTTCAAGTTCGAGAAATCCACCTGGTCGAAGCCAGGAGTATTGAGCAGCCCATTGAAAAGCGTGTTGACGCCAGTAATGGCAGTGAATCTTGTCTTCTGAAGTTCCTTGACGAAGCCGGGCATGTCGCGCGGGTTGCTGATGAGGTGGTTCAGCCCGCCAAGCTTCATGAAGACCAATCCATTGGCCGTCAGCGCAAAGATATGGTACAGGGGCAGTGCGGTGATAATGACTTCATTGCCAACGTCCAGGCCGTTACCGACCCAAACACCAGCCTGCTGCATGTTTGCCACCATGTTGCGGTGGGTGAGCATCGCGCCCTTGGATACACCAGTGGTACCCCCGGTGTATTGCAGGAAGGCAATGTCCTCGCTGTCGATGTCGACCTCTGGCAGCTTGTGCATGCGGCCCAAGGTCAGTGCGTCCTTGAAGCGAATGGCGCCAGTGATTTCATAATCCGGAATCAGCTTCTTCACGTACTTGAGTACGAAGTTGATGAGCGGACCTTTGGGAAAACCGAGAAGGTCGCCCAAACCGGTAGTGATTACCTGCTTCAGCGGCGTTTCGGCAACGACTTCCTGCACGGTATGGCCAAAATTGTCGACTACCAGCAGCGCCGACGCACCCGAATCCACCAGCTGGTGCTTCAGCTCGCGCGCGGTGTACATCGGGTTCACGTTCACCACGGTCAGACCGGCGCGCAGAATGCCGAAGATGGCAATCGGGTACTGCAGG
>JBDTZK010000099.1:0-6767 GCA_040005195.1 Pseudoxanthomonas sp. | reverse complement strand
CGTTCAAGGTCAGCGACGAGGACTATCCGGCCCTGCTGGTCGCCAACCGCGTGTTCGGCGGCGGCGCGCTCAAGTCGCGCCTGGGTGATCGCATCCGTCAAAAAGAAGGCCTGAGCTATGGCGTGGCCAGCAGCATCCGCGCCGATGACAGCATCGACCGCAAGGACGATGCCGGTAGCTTCAATATCCAGGCCATCGCCGCACCGCAGAACATGGACAAGGTGGAAGTGGCGATCCGTGAGGAACTGGCGCGACTGGTCAAGGACGGCATCACCACCGAAGAACTGCGTGACGCGGTGTCCGGCACGATCACCGAACGCCAGCAGGCGCGCGCCGAGGACGGCAGCATTGCCGGCATGCTCACCGACCAGCTGTACTACGGCCGCGACATGCGCTTCACCGCCGAACTCGACGCACGCTATCTGGCATTGACGCTGGAGCAGGTCAACGCAGCCATCCGCAAACACCTCAAACCCGAAGCGCTGACGGTGTACAACGCGGGTGATTTTACCAAGGTCGCCACACCGCCGAGCCAATAAACGGCCGGTCGGTCCGCAATGCGACTACGGCCCGGGTTCGGGCCGTAGTCGTTTTTGAAAACACAGTGGATCGATTGATTGCGACCGCTAGCTCAGGCCATGCCGCAGCCACATCACGGCCTCGCTCTCCCGGGTGAAGACGCGTGCCTGCAGGCCCGCCTCCACCGCGAATATCTCGCAATACTCGATTTTCTCCAGGCCCATCGGCTTCACGTGCGCGATCCGCACGCCTTCCAGCGCTCCGCCTTTGATGTCCTCGACCACGCTTCGCCAATCCTCTTCGGACAAGGGTGCGCCGGTCATCTCGTCCACCAGCAGCAGGCCGGTCGAGGGTCGTCTTTCCAGTTCGGCGACGATCGCGCGCCAGTAGGAAACGGTATTGGGTAATACCCCTTCCCCGCGTACGTGCGCCTTCAACCCGGACGGATGCGTGGAGAACACGATCTGGAGGCTGGTGTGCGTCATCGGATGATCCAGTGAACGACGGCAGCCAATCCTATACCCACAAGCCGTACGGCGTGGCCATAAGCAGCGCTCAGCTTCGAGGCCACGCCGCCAGCAAGGCCCATAAACCGCCGATGCCAGCGATCCAGGACGATGCAGGAACCGAGAATATCCTTGGGCCACCGGCCTCGAACCCGTACAGCACGGCCGCCACAATCAGCAAGCCGGTGCCCAGGATGGCGGCGACAATACGGCGCTGCATCCCTTTCATGGTGGCAGCGAGTTCGTTGAGGTCGCGCGAGCGCAGCGCGAGTTCGTGCTTGCCTTCCACCTGCTGCTTCAACCACGCATGCACCAGGCGGGGCATGTCGGGTGCATGGGTCATGATTTCCGGCAGTCGCTTGCGCAGTTCCTGTGCGGCACGCTGCGGGCTGTAGCGTTCCAGCAGAATCCGCTCCAGCACCGGCTTGGCCACTGCCCAGATGTCCAGTTGCGGATCCAGCTGGCGGCCGACGCCTTCGATGTTCAACAATGTCTTCTGCAACAGGATCAGCTGCGGCTGCAGGGTGAGCTCGTATTTCTGTGCGGTGCGGAACAGCTTGATCAGCACTTCGGCCAGCGAGATCTCCGACAACGGTCGGGTGAAGTAAGGCTCGCAGACCGAACGCGCTGCCGCTTCCAGTTCATCGATACGTACCGTGGCCGGCATCCAGCCCGCTTCCACATGCAGTTCCGCGATACGGCGGTAGTCCTTGTTGAAGATGGCCATGAAATTTTCGGCCAGGTAATACTGATCCTTTTGCGAAAGCTGGCCCACGATGCCGAAGTCCAGTGCGATGAAACGCGGATTGGATTTTCGCCTCGGGTCGTTGTCGACCCAGATGTTGCCGGCATGCGCATCGGCGTGGAAGAAGTTGTCGCGGAAGACCTGGGTGTAGAACACGCGCACGCCCTTGGCCGCCAGCGCCTTGCGATCAATGCCGGCGGCGTCCAGCGCTGCGACGTCGTCGGAAGGAATGCCGCGCACGCGCTCCATCGTCAGCGCGCGCTCGGCCGTGTGGCTCCACACGATCTCCGGTGCATACAGGTCATCGGAATCCAGCCACATCCTGCGCATCACGCTGGCGTTGCCGCCTTCGCGTTGCAGATCGAGCTCGGCAGCCAGCGTGCCCTCTATTTCGGCAACGATCTCGCGCGGACGGATCTTGTCGGCACTGGGATGCGCGCGATCCACCAGCGCAGCCACCGAATTGAGCAGCGCAATGTCGGCCTTGATCTGCTGCTCGATCTTCGGGCGCAATACCTTGACCACCACTTCGCGGCACACGCCATTCACATCGGGTGGCAACGTGGCCGCGTGCACCTGGGCAATCGAGGCCGAAGCGAGTGGCGTGGTATCAAAGGACGCGAATGCCTGCGTCACCGGCATGCCCAGGGCTTGCTCGACGATGGCGCGGGCGGTTTCGCCATCGAATGGCTTCACCTGGTCCTGCAACTGCGAAAGCTCGTCGGCCACGTCGGGCGGCACCAGGTCGCGGCGCGTCGACAGGATCTGGCCAAACTTGACGAAAATCGGGCCCAGTTCCTGCAGCGCCAGGCGCAGGCGCGCACCACGTGACTGCGCGGCAATGGTGGGCGAAGCGCGTGGGACAAACGGGCGTGCGAGTTTCAGCCAGCGTTCGGCCGGTGTGTCCTCGAACAGGTCATCCAGCCGGTAACGCAACAGCACCCGGCCTATCTTGCTGGCGCGTAATACGGCCTTCATGTGGAACGCCCACGCAGCCGATCAACACGGGACTGGAGGCGTTCCACGTCGTCGCGGATCGCATCCACGTCGTCATGAAAGGCATTGAGTTCCTCACGACCAACCACGTCGCGCGATTCCTCGGTCACGAATTCAGCGGCACTGCGGGCCACATTGCCACCCAGGTCGCGTAGCTGACCCAACGCCCTGCGCGCGCCGTTAGCCAATTGCACGCCAATAATTTCACCGAAGACGGCCACAAACGGCTGTTGCCAGTCGGGGTCAAAGCGCTCGGCGAGCGTCTGCAGCCTGCGGGCAAGTTCGGCGTCGCCCGACACACGCACGCGCCCCACGGGCGCTGCATTGTCTTTTCTCAGGAAGGGCAACTGGCCAAGCAATCCCGACAAGGTACTGCGCACCGCAAGATCGGGCTCGTCTGAAACTTCAACCGGGCCTACGGCAAGCCGATCACCAATGACGCTTATCTGCAGCGCCAGTGCGGGCGCTTCAAGTGACAGGGCGATATTGCGGCCATCGAGGAGCTTCAGTGCATCGCGGGTATCCGGATCAAGCGCGAGCGACCGGTTCAGGGCAGCTTCCAGCGCCTTGCCGGCCAAGGGCTTGAGGGAATCGAAAGGAGAATTGACCATGCCGGCATTCTAACCGGCCGGCATGGCCGGACGACACGGCCGCACGGTGTAAAAACCGGGCGGCCGTGGAGCATGCCTGATGGGTCAGGTGCGCTTACGGAAGAACGAAACAGCGGCCAGGATCAGGAACACAACGAACAGGATCCAGGCGATGTTACTGGCGGCACCGGCAACGCCGCTGAAACCCAATACGGCGGCGATGAGTGCGATGACGAGAAAAACAACGGCGTAGTGCAGCATGGAAGTGCTCCGATAGGTGGCTGCGCCTGCTTGGCGACGCGACCATCATCGACAATCGAAAGTTTCTTTCAGGTGACGGTCAGGCAGGACGTGAGCGATTCCTTCAGCCTTGTGATGCCTTCGTCAAAGCTTATGCGTGGCATGTAGCCGAAATCGCGGGCCGCCGGTGCCATTTCGTACCAGTGCGCAGTGCTGAGTTGTTCTGCGAGAAACCGGGTCATCGGCGGCTCGCCTTTCATGGGGAGCAATTTCCACAAGGTTTCGCAAACAGCGCCAATGCGGTACGCGGCCTTGAATGAAAGATGCTTGTCCACGCGCGGGGCGCCGGCAGCATCGAGCAAGGCATTCAACAGCTCACCCATCGGCTTGGGTTCGCCATTGGAAATGAAGTAGGCGCGGCCTGCGCATGGCGCACCCACGGCAAGATGGTCGAAAGCATCAAAATGCGCCTGCGCCGCATTGTCGATGTAAGTGGTGTCGACGCGGTTGCAGCCATCGCCGACGATGCGCAGTCGCCCGGCCTTGGCGCGTTCCACCAGTCGCGGCAGGATCTGCTGGTCGCCCGGCCCCCAGATCAGCCGCGGGCGCAGCGCAATAGTGGCAAGCGTGGCGTCGTTGGCCGCCAGCACTGCCTTTTCGGCGATGGCCTTGGTGGTTGCATACGGCGCCTGGAAATTTTCACCGTAAGGCACGTTGTCAGCTGTGCCCCCTTCCACCGGATGCGTGGCGCGATGGGTCACGCTGGGGGTGGAGGTGTAGACGAGTTTGCCAATGCCATGCTTTCGACAGGCATCAAGCACGTGTTGCGTGCCGAGGACATTGGCCGAGTGATAACTGGCGTAGCTGCCCCATGCACCAGCCTTGGCTGCATTGTGGAAAATCGCCTCGACACCATCTGCCGCATGGATCAGTGCATGCGCATCAGCCAGATCGCCCTGCACTTGTCCCACGCCAAGCTGCGCCAGCGCCGGATAGTGGCCACGATTGAAACTGATGACCTGGTGGCCGCGCTCGACCAGGCCGCGACACAGCGCCTGTCCAAGGAATCCACCACCACCGGTGACGAGTATTTTCATGCGTGGTTGCTGTTGCTGTCAGCCTCCTCCCTTGCGCGAAGCGCAGGGGAGGATTGAGGAGGGGTGCCTTTGATCTTGCTGTTGCTCTGCATCAACTTCAAAACCCTCAGAATATCTTCAAGAACATAGGAAGTTTGCAGCAGCACATCATCATTCCAGTATCGCAAGACCCGATAACCTTCGGCCTCCAGCGCAAGAGTCCGCTCCTTGTCGTATGCAGCTTGCTCGATATGCTGACCGCCATCCAATTCCACGATCAACTTCAGTTCGTGGCATAAGAAGTCGGCAATATAGCTTGTTACCGGAACTTGCCTTCTGAACTTGAGACCATCCAGCTGCTTCAGCCGAAGATGCTGCCAGAGGTGACGCTCGGCGGCGGTGGCTGAATTGCGAAGCTTGCGTGCCCTTTGCCGAAGGATGTCCATGGCTTCCTGCCTTGGCTCTTATGTTTGGCTGACTATTCCGCAACAAAGCGGAAACAAAATCAAGATCAAGATCAAGATCAATATCAAGATCAAGATCAAGAGCAACCTCTCCCCCTCAGCCGCTTGCGGCGGCTTCGAGCTCCCCTGCTGCGCAAGGGAGGGGGCTAAACTTTGTGCTACTACTTGTCCAAGGTGGAGGCCGCCCACTTCGCCAGCTTCTCCCGCCCAATCTTGGCGTTATGTCGGATATCCACCGGAAAGGCGGGATGGCAGAGGTAATGCACGATGGCGATGGTTCGCGCGTGGTGGGAGGCCATGGCGCGTAGTTCGTCGGCGATGTTGTTGCGACGATCCGCAGCGACATCCGTCTGCAACTCGTAGCAAAGGACCGGCAACTGCGCACCTAACGCGCCAATGCCCACCAGCGCCGTGCGCTTCACCTCGGGGTGCGTGTTGAAGATCGGCTCTACCTGTTCGGTATACAACGGACCATCTGCGGTTTCCACGCGCTGCGTCTTGCGCCCGCAGAACCACAGGCGGCCTTGTGCGTCGAAATAGCCTACATCGCCCATGCGGTGCACGATGCGTTCGCTTCCATCGGGCAATGGTTCGCGGATCTTCGCCGCACGCGTGGCCGCGTCGCGGTTGAAGTAGCTGTCGGTGGTGGTGGGGCCGGCGACGGTGATCTCGCCAACGATGCCCGGCGGAACCTCGACTGCATCGACCCATGCCGTAATCGGAGCATCGTCGATGACGATGATGCGGACGTCATTGGGTGGAACGGGACGGCCGACGCAGGTGCCGGCGCCTGCTTCGGTCAGCGCGCGCGTACTCTGCAATTCGCGCCCTTCGATCACTGCAACCGGCAAGCATTCAGTGGCGCCATACGGCGTCCAGAACTGGGCATCGTCGGGCAACAACTCGCGGATCCGTTCCACCACGTCCGGGGGAACCGGCGCGCCTGCGGAAGTAACGCGTTGCACCCCATCCAGTTTCTCCCCATGTTCCGCCAGCACGCGCATCAACGCGGGTGAACCAAACAGTTGGGTTACGCCGTATTCCTTCATCGCATGCAGCAGCTTGCGCGGATTGGCACTGGCCGGACGCGTGGGATCCATGTCGGGAATGATCGACGTCAGCCCCAACGCGGGATCGAACAAGGCGAACGGCGGAAACGTCGGCAAGTCGACACCACCCGGCTGCATGCCGAATGCATTGCGCAGCAACTCGATCTGCGCGACGAAATGGCGATGCCGGTACACCACGCCTTTGGGCACGCCGGTGGAACCACTGGTGAAGAGGATGCCGGCGGTTTCGTCGGGCCGTGTGTCGGCGAGTTGCGGCCCGGCGTCGGCACCGGCTGCCTCGATTTTCTGCAACGTTGTGCCGCCCCAACCATATCGGGCCCCCACCGTCACCAGTCGTGTCGCGCTTCGCGACCAGCCCAACAGGAGTCGTGCGACATGCGCCAGCGGAATGCCAATGAAAGCATCCGCCTGCGCCTCCGCCAGGCATTGCTTCAACGCGCGGCGGTCAATGCCCGGGTCCACCAGCACCGGCACCGCGCCGATCTTGAACAGCGCGAACATCAGCAGGAAGAACTCCGGCGACGGCCGCACCATGATGACGGTGCGGGTGCCGCGCACGAT
>JBDTZK010000098.1:0-6790 GCA_040005195.1 Pseudoxanthomonas sp. | reverse complement strand
TGCCGCCGTTGACGAAACCGTTGCCCTGGTAGAACTGCTTGATGAACTGGCGGAAGGCTTCGCCTGCAAGATCGGGCGAATCGAAAATCCATTTCTCCATGCGCAGGAAATCCTCGATGGCCGCCTTGTCATCCAGGATGTCGATCAGCCCGACATATTTCTGCAGATGCAGGCGGAACGGCTTGAGCATCAGGTAACTGGAATTCATCATGTCCGCTGGCACGTTGCCCAGCGTGTCGACCATCAGGTCCACGTCCATGTCCTGCGTCCAGTTGGACAACATGTTGTCCGGCGTGTGGAAATCCACCGGCGTGACCATGGTGATCAGGTTCTTGACCTTTTCGGGGTGCAGCGAGGCGTAGCACAGCGAAAAAGCACCGCCCTGGCAGATGCCGAGCAGGTTGATGGCGTCCAGACCCGAACTGCGACGCAAATGGTCTACCGCCCCGCCGATGAAACGGTTGATGTAATCGTCCAGCATCAGGAAGCGGTCGGAACGATCCGGATAGCCCCAATCGATGAGGTAGACATCTTCACCGCGCGCCAGCAGGCCCTTGACCAGCGAACGGTCTGCTTGCAGATCGACCATGTATGGACGATTCACCAGCGCGTACGCAATCAGCAACGGTACCTTGGCGGTCGGTGCCTGTTCGCCGACAAAGCGATACAGCACCACCTTGCCGTCGCGCCATACTTCCTGTTTGGCAGTCGCGCCATAGTGCACGTCACCGACTTCCGGCAAGGTGCGCAGGCCTGCGGACAACTTCTGCTGCAGCGTCAGTGCTTCCTGTGCCAGTCCATCCGGGCTGAGATTCAAGGGGCCGTTCATTTGCGCGCTCCCTTTCTGCCCGGCAGATCGCTACCCGGATCCTGCGGTGTATTCATGGCGGCATAGCGCGCCACCCAGTCCTTCATCGATACGACTTTAGCGGCATGCACAGGCGTGGATTTTTTCGCGGTCGCCGGTTTTGCTGCTGATTTCGTTGTGGAACCCGACTTGCGCTTCACCTTCGCTGGCAATGGTTCTGCCGCAGAAGCAGCGGATTTTTTCACGCTGGCTTTGGTGGTTTTCGCTTTGCGTTTCGCAGGCGCCCTGGTTCTGGCTGCAGCGGCGCTCTGCATGACGACTGCAGGTTTGGCCGCCACTTTCCTTGCCGCTGCCTTCTTCGCAGGCCGGACTTTCTTCGCTTCCGGCTGGCGAGCAGCGGGCTTGCGAACGGATCGCTTGCGCGCCACCGTCGGTTTGCGTGCCGGGCGGCGCGGCTTCGCTTTCTGCGGCGCTGGCGCTGGCGATGTCGATGTCGAGGCGGGCGCATCGGCAGGTTCGCTTGAAGCTGCCGTGGCCTTGCGCTGTGCCACTGGCTGGTTGCCGGCAGCAGCGGCGCGACGCAATGCGCGCTCCAGTTCCGCGATCTTGCGGTGGGCCGAATCTATTTCGGTACGCGTGGGAATACCGAACAGCCCGGTCATGTGTTCGACTTCAAGTTGCACTGCCGCACGCAACCGCATCTGTGCATTCCCAAGCGCACCGTAGACCTGGCGGAACTCGGGTGACAAGGCAACGGTCGCGTAAGCCTGCTCTGCCGAATCTATCCACAGGTCGAACAAGCCACGCGCGCTGGTGATCTGCCGCCCTGGCTCTTCATGCGCGGTCAGCTTGTCCTCGAACACCTCGAACGCACGCTTCGCGCATTCACCCATCAAGGCATTGAAGGC
Source organism: Pseudoxanthomonas sp. (assembly GCA_040005195.1). GTDB lineage: Bacteria > Pseudomonadota > Gammaproteobacteria > Xanthomonadales > Xanthomonadaceae > Pseudoxanthomonas_A. Next base: position 5,074 of record JBDTZK010000098.1, on the reverse strand, counting down.
TTCGGTCTGCTGCTGGTAATCCTGCTGTGCCTGTTGCAAGGCCTGCCAGCGTTCCTGGTGTTCGCGGTACTGGCCGAACGCAGGCATCTGCTGCCAGCGAGTGCTTTGTTGCTGGAAGCCATCCAGATACGGCTTGACCTGTTGCAGCCATTCGTCCAGTCCATGCGCACCCTGCCCGCGCATCGCCTTGAGCATTTCCGGGAACGGATTGTCGCCGTGCGCTCCCATGGCGCGACGCCACGCCTGGCTTATATCCGACGCGCTGTTGTCCTGGCCTGCGAACTGCGCAGCGACCTGCTGCATCTGCCCGAACCACTGGCTGGCCTGCTGGTTGAAACGGCCGACGGCATCATTGGCCTGGCTAGGCCCACCCGGCATCAACTGCGACCACCAGCCCACCGCCTGTTGCCACTGACTGGCAGGCTGCGCAGGTGCGGCGCCCGCGCCACTCTGGCGCATCGCATCGCCCCAGGCGCTCCAGTACTGCCGCGCCATCGCCTCGAAATCGCCGTTGTTGCCGAATCCGTTGTTGAACATTTCCACCCTCCAGGCTACGTCCCGATCATAACAATCCAGCATGACCGATCGGGTTTCCCACCGGCTTTTCGCCTGCGCTCAGGGCTTGGGGATGCGCAGGGTCTTGCTGATCATCAGCGAACCGGAGACCGCAAACAGCAGCACCAGCGGATGCAACAGCCACGGCCCCAGGCGGATCTCGCCCCACCACACCGCCTGCCCCAGATGCCCACCGAGTGCAGCGACCGCCAGTACCACCACCAGCAGCAGGCTGGTGGGAATGGGTGTGCCTTCAAAATGCCGGACCTTGTCGTCTTCACCTGACAGTTGTTCGGCAGTGACGTTGTAGCGCGCCAGGCGGCTGACGCCGCAGCAGACGAAATAACTGAGCACCAGCCAGTCCCAGCCACCCTGCAATCCGCAGGCGTAGGCCAGTGCCGCGGGGGCCACACCGAACGAGATCACGTCGGCCAGTGAATCCAGTTCCCTGCCCAACGTCGACGAGGACTTGCGCCAGCGCGCGATGCGGCCGTCCAGCGCATCGAAGATGAAGGCCAGCGGGATCAACGCCATCCCGACCAGCAGGTCGTTGACGCGGCCCTCGTGCAAGTAACGCAGGGAAGCGAACACGGCGCCCGTGCCGCAGAAGGCATTGGCCAGGGTGAACCAGTCGGCGAGATGGAACTCGCGCAGCATTGAAAAATGACGGGGCATGTCGGGTCCGTGTTCGGTCAAGGACCCAAGACTGCCAAATACCTTGTTAAGGCCGCAACGTGGTGCGCTTCGGCAAGGCTGAGCGCGAATCAAATTTGCAGCGGAATGGCGAACTGCGACGCTTCGACACGACCGGCACCACGCGCCTTGGCTTCGATCACCGCATCCACTGATTTGCCGGCCTTGCCCTCAAGCCGTGCCCAGATCTGGTCCAGCGCCGCGTACACGTAGGGCAATACCGGCACATAGCGGGCGCCATAGGCAGGCAGCGCAAGGAAACTATCGAAGTGCTGCGCATGCTTGATCTGCCAGTAGCTGATGTCACAGCCCGCAGCCTGCGACGCGGCCACATAGGGCGCACTGCTGAAGACCGGCGGCACCAGGCCATCGTCCAGTCCATGGATCACCACCACAGGCAAGCCCTTGCGCGGCAGGGATGCCTGCGTCTGGGCCAGACCCTTGCCGAAGGCCGTGTCGCTGCCCCCGCCGAGCAAAGCACGCAGGCACTGCAATCCGGGCAAGGTGGAATCGGATGCGGCGAACTTCGTATCAATGATTCCCACGCCGGCACCCGGCGGAATACCGCTGCCATCGGCGAACCAGTGGTTGCGTTCTGCCTCGGTGGCCGCACGCCTGGAGAAATCGGGATTCTGTGCGGCAAACGAATAACCGCAGGGATGCGCGTCGATACCGGCGCGCGCATAGGCCGATGCATAGGTCACCGCCACCGCACGCCACAGATCGAACCCGACACTCAGTGCGCCGGCGGTCAGCGCATCGTCGGTCCAGCCATGCGCACGCAGCTGCTCGTACGCATCGCCGGCTTGCGCCTTTGCATCAACACCATTAATAAGTCCCGCACTTTTCAGCGCAGCACAATGCGCCGTCCACACCGGTTCCACCTGTTCACGCAACGGCGGTTGCGACAGCGACCCGGACGGCAACTGCAGCAGCGCGCACGGCATCAGCAGCGCAGCCTCGGTGGTGTAGTCGTACAACGTGCGGCTGCCTGTGCCGGGCACGTAGATATTCGGTTCACCAGCGACCACCGCATCCAGCCAGCCCGCATCACCGCCGCTGCCTTCCAGTTCCGCTGCCCGCAACACGGCACCGCCGCCATTGGAAATGCCGACCGCAATGACGCGCGTGTTGTCGAAGGTGAAAGGCTTCGCCTGCGGAAACGCGCGATCCAGCGATGCAAGCGCGAATTCGGCAGCCTGCTTGACGTGCTTCCCCCAATCCGCCTCGGGGTTGTCACCTGAATGTGCATGCTTGAAGGCCACACCCGTGGCCCCTGCGGGAAACTCCGGCTGAAACGCCAGGTGATCGCCGTCTGCGCCACGTGTTCCATCCAGGCGCACGCCGGTACGCGTGTCCAGATCGTAATAGTCGGTGCCGGCGCCCTTGTCGGTGTAGGCCACCGCGCAGCCCTTCGGCAAAGCCCAGGCGCCGGCCACGGCGATGGCGCCATAGATGCCGCGCGAGCCGGAAGAAGCCGTCACCACTACGCAGCGCCTGGCCACATCGAAGCCATCCGGCACCTGCACCAGCACGCGATGCGGCTGGCTTGCACCCGGCACGGTGGCGAACGCAGAAAACTCGCGGCCGGGAACGCTGGTCACACTGCCGTAGACCTCGCCGTAACCGCCCGTTGGGGAAAGATCAGCGATACCGCGCCAGTTGTTCCAGATCGCGCGGCGGCGCAGTTCTTCCGCCGTCGGGGACGCGGGGTCGGCGAAAACGGGCGGCGTCATCGCGCGCAAGCCGGCGATGCCAAGCCCTGCGGTAAGCAGGTCATCGCTGCCGCGGTGGTGGGTTTCGCGTTGCGGTTCGATCATCGCGGCGTCCTCATTCGCGTCATATGGAAGTGGCTAGCGGTGTACGACGTGCCGGTCAGCCAAGCGAGCAACTTGGCAACGCGCACAAACTGAGGGTGCTTCATGCGCCCGGTCCAACCTGCCCCGCTGCCTGCCTGATCCTGCCGTAGCGCTGCGGGAACCCGAGCGACCACCGCAATGCATCGCGGACACCGCGTCCGACGACAGGATAAAAGACGTAACACGCGTGAAAAATTCCACGACACCATGCTGCCGTCACGGTACGGCATGACCCCGTGGAAACTGCGCGGGTCCCGGTCGAATACCAGCGGCAGGAAGTGCCGGTCGCCGTCCCAGAGTGGCAGCTGCATGATCTGGTCAACCGGCACCCATTCCAGTGTTCCTTCGGCATTACTGGTGAAGGGTGTGCCGGAATAGTCGGTGATCAGGAACAGGAACCCCAGCCAGTCTTCGCCATTTTTGCCGAAGCCCGGCCAGCTGATGGTGCCACGCAGCGACAATGCATCGCACTGGATGCCGGCTTCCTCCTGGATCTCACGGCGCATCCCGGCGACCACATCCTCGTCGCGTTCGATCTTGCCGCCCAACCCGTTGTACTTGCCCAGGTGCTGGTCATCCGGCCGCGCATTGCGGTGGATCAACAGCACCTGCGAGCGATCAGGCGAGAGTACGTAACCCAGTGTGGCGACAATCGGGGTGTAAGGCATGTAGGCAAGGGCGTTGCAAACGGGTGCGTATTGTAAAGCGAGGCGTCCACAACACAGCAAAGAGGCCAGTCGCGAAGCGACGTCGGCGACGCACTGCGGGTGGCCATCGGACTGACCCGTCGTCAGTCCTATAAGCACGTGTTTGCCATCAGCCTGATCAAGACCCTGGCAGTGCGCTTCATCATGACGCTTTACTCGGCGACAGGAGGGAACTGGTGCTTTTCGCAGGTGTTTCGGGCTGTGCGCTGCGTCGCATTCGCCAGGGTCGACTGCCTTGATACTCGCGAAGGGCGTTGGAAGTATCTGGGGAAAGGGATGGCGAGTCGGATCTATGGTTTACGTGGGAACGCGCGCGCGCGCGCCAATCGCTACATTCGGAACGCGATAACCGAACCCACCGAGCCCCTGATGGGACGCGTGATGCGTCCCGCGAGTGCCGCAAGCCGGCAGCTGGCACAGGTGAAGTCCAGGCACGCCAATCTGTACGGTTATCGTGGACAACGCGTGCCGCAGGCGGACAAATCGCTGCCAGCCGACGCCTTTCCTGTCATCGAACCCGGGCAGACCGGCGGCCGCACGATGGTGGGTTCTTCCAACCCACGATTGATGACCATGTCCAAGGCGCCCTTCGCGGTGCGTGCACTCAACAACATGAGTTATGGCGCCACGCCGACCACGATTGCCGAATTCAATGCGCTGGGCAGCACCGACGCCCAGCGCCTGGCCAACTGGGTCGACTGGCAACTGGACTGGACCAGCATCAGCGATACCGCAGTGGAACAACGCCTGTCCACCAATGGCTACACCACGCTGGAAAAAAGCCTGGAGCAGTTGTGGAACGACCACGTCAAGGCCGACCCGATCTATGACATCCGCATGCGTCCGGCCTGGGAAGTGCAACGTGCGTCGTATGTGCGCGCAACCTATTCACGCCGCCAGCTGCGCGAGGTGCTGGTCAATTTCTGGCATGCACACTTCAATGTAATGGGCACCGATTTCAGCGTGGGTCCGGTATTCGTGCATTACGACCGCGACGTGATCCGTGCCAACGCCACCGGCAATTTCCGCACCATGCTCGAATCGGTGGCCAAGAGCACTGCGATGCTCTACTTCCTGGACAACCTCAACAATTCGCGCTCGGGACCGAACGAGAACTTTGCCCGCGAACTGCTTGAACTGCACACGCTGGGTGCAGAAAACTACCTGGGCTTCATGGACCCGTTCCAGGTGCCGCCCTGCCCCGAAGACCCGGCCTACCCGATCGGCTACACCGATATCGACGTGTACGAAACCTCGGCG
>JBDTZK010000097.1:0-6854 GCA_040005195.1 Pseudoxanthomonas sp. | reverse complement strand
ACGTGGTCACCGAGTTCGCCTCGGGTGATGAAGCGCAGGAAGCCGCCGCGATGTCGGCGTTCGAAACCTGCATGGACAACGGATGGGTCAGCGACGGCGTGATCAGCCAGAGTGATGCGCAGGCTGCACAACTGTGGCAACTGCGCGAAGGCATTACCGAGAGCCTGGCCAGGTACAAGCCCTACAAGAACGATGTGTCGGTGCGGATCTCGGCGATGCCAGCATTTCTCGAAGAGACGCAGGCGTTGCTCTGTGATGCCTATCCGCATTTTGAAGTGGTGTGGTTCGGCCACATCGGCGACGGCAACCTGCATATCAACGTATTGAAACCCGATGGACTGGACGATGCCGACTTCGTCGCGCAGTGCGAGCAGGTCACCAAGCTGTTGGCTCAATCACTGGAACGACATGAAGGCAGCATCTCCGCCGAGCATGGGATTGGCCTGGTCAAGAAAGGCTATCTGGAAAGCACCCGCAGCCGCGCTGAAATCGAAGTGATGCGAGGAATCAAGCGCGTGCTGGACCCGAAAGGAATATTGAATCCCGGCAAGTTGTTCGATGTCTGACTGACTCGCCCTGCTTTCCCTCTGGCGGAGAGGGAATTGTCTCGTTTTCTTCTTCACTGGCACGTCTGAAGCGACTGCTCAAACAGTTTGATCTGCGCATCGTCCGCATGACGTGGCGTGGTGCGGTGGCTTGCTTAATCCGCACGGCCGCCGAATTCGCCCGTGGTCGTGTTCACCAGTACGCGCTCGCCGTTGACGACGTATTCCGGGACCATGATTTCAAGGCCGGTGCTGAGCTTGGCCGGCTTCGGGCGCTTGGTGGCACTGCCGCCTTTCAATTCGGGCGGGGTCTCCACCACTTCCAGCGTCACATGCTGCGGTAACTGCAAAGCCACGGGTTGGTCGTCGATGATCTGCACGTAGCTGCCCGTCAGGCCGTCCGCGATATAGCCGGCGTCGTCGCCAATCACGTCTGCATCAAAGGTATAAGGCGTGTAGTCCTCGTCATCCATGAACACGAAGGCATCGCCATCCTTGTACGAGTACGTCGCCTGGCGGCGTGACATTTCGACTTCCTTCAACTCGTCATCACCGCCCACGCTCAGGTCGTACTTCACAGCACCCGGCACGCTGTACAGGGTGAAGCGGAATTTCACATTGCCCCCGCGGCCTTGAGGCGAGCTGCGCTCGATGTCGCGCACCTGGTACACCGTGCCGTTGTGTTCGACGACGTTGCCTTTCTTGATTTCGTGGGCTTTCATGGGATTCAGTCAGTAATGAAGAGTGATGGGGTCGTGCAGCAGCGGGCAGGGCCTGCTTCTGGCGATTATTTCGGGGCCAGGCGTACTGCGCCATCCAGGCGGATGGTTTCGCCATTCAGATAGCGGCTCTGAAGGATGAAGGCGACAGTCTCGGCAAACTCTTCGGGCTTGCCCAGGCGTGCAGGGAAGGGGATCGAGGCACTGAGTGAGGCCTGGACTTCATCGGACATGCCGTCGACCATCGGGGTCCAGAAGATGCCCGGTGCTACCGTCATCACGCGGATGCCGAAACGTGACAGTTCGCGTGCCATCGGCAGGGTCATCGCCACCACTCCCCCTTTGGAGGCGGAATACGCAGCCTGGCCGATCTGGCCTTCGTACGCAGCCACGCTGGCGGTGTTCACGATGACGCCGCGTTCGCCGTCTTCGCCGGGTGTGTGGTGTTGCATCAGGTTGGCCGCGGCCTTGGCCACGTTGAAGCTGCCGACCAGGTTGACCAGCACCGTGGTGCGGAAGTTGGCCAGCGGCATGGGCGCTTCCTTGCCCAGTACGCGGCCCGCACCCAGGATGCCGGCACAGTTGATCGCTGCATTGAGGCCGCCCAGGAATGCATGGGCGGCGTCCATGTTGTGGGCCACACTGTCTTCGTCGGTGACATCGGTACGGAAATAACAGGCATTGGCTGCGCCAAGTGAGGCGACTGCCGCCGCGCCCTTGTCATCATTCACGTCGAACAGGGCGACTTTGCCGCCCTGGGCGACCAGGTGCTCGGCGACAGCCAGGCCCAGGCCGGAAACACCGCCAGTGATGACGGCGCGGGTGTCGGAAAGTTGCATGCGGTAATCCCGGGTGTTTGATGGACGCGCATTTTACGCGATGTAACACAGGCGCTCGCGGGAGCAGATTCTGCACGCGACCTGCGATGTGGCGATGTCAGTGCACGGGTAACACCGGTGCCTGAAGGCTCAGGAGGTAGAAGCGGTCGCAGCCGCCGTGGCCGGTATCGCCCCTTGGTGCCTCGATCCGCTGGAAACCGCTGCGTTCGTAAAGGCGCATCGCCGCGTCCATGCCGTCCAGCGTTTCCAGATAGCACTCGATGAATCCGAATTCCCGTGCGGCTTGCAGGCAACGCGCCATCATCGCCGCGCCGGCGCCCAGACCGCGTGCCCCGGGCAGGAAATACATCTTGCGTAGTTCGCAGGTGCCGACATTGCCGCCGATCAGCGGCGCAACACCGCCGCCGCCGAGGAGCTGGCCATCGCGTTCAACCACAAAGTAGGCGGAGCGTGGCGTTGAATAGGCGCGGCTCATCCAGTCCACTTCCGGGTCGCTGATGGCAAAGCCGCTGCCGGTGGCGCCGAATTCGGGCATGACCTTGCGGATGATCTCGGCCATTGCTGCATCATCGCGCTGCTCAATGGCGCGCAGTGAGTAAGACGTGGCTTCAACCATCGGAAATACGGTCGTCACGCGCGCGCAGGCGGCTGGCGAATTCGTCAGGCGACAGCCCTGGCGCGAACAGGAAGCCCTGCCCAACCGGCACGCCGAGCTGGAGCAGGAACTGGCGCTGTGCTTCCGATTCCACGCCCTCGGCCACCAGGCCCAGGCCCAGGCTGCGAGCAATCGCCGAAACCGCCTGGCACACCGCAACATCCGAGCGGTTGTTGGGTACGCCTTCGGTAAACAACTGGCTCAACTTGAGGCCATGGATGGGCAACCGGCGCAGGTAGTTGAGCGCGCTGTAGCCCTCGCCGAAATCGTCGATGGTCAGCACCACCCCCAGCGCGCGCAGTTCGGCGAATGTCTTCAGCGTTGCCGGTGCATCTTCGATCAACACGCGTTCGGTGAATTCCAGTTCCAGTGCAGAGCCCGGCAGCCCGAATTCGGCCAGCACGGCGCGCACGTTATCGGCTAGGTCTTCACCGGCGAACTGGCGATACGACACATTGACCGCCACACGCACGATGCCCAGGCCCATGGCCTTCCATTCGTGGATCTGTCGGCAGGCTTCGCGCAACACCCAATTGCCGATGCGCACGATGTCGCCGGTGGTTTCGGCATGGCTGATGAACAAATCCGGGCGCAGTTCCCCCAGTTGGTGGTTCTGCCAGCGGATCAACGCCTCGGCAGCCACGATGCGTCCGCGGCGCAGGTCGACCTGCGGTTGGTAAACCAGGCGGAACTCGTCGTTGTCGACGGCGCGCCGCAACTGCGTTTCGATCTGCAGGCGATCCTGTTGCTTGCGTGCGAGTTCCGGCGTGAATACCTGCCAGCCGTTGCGGGCGCGATGCTTGCTGTCGTACATCGCGATATCGGCGTTCTGGATCAGCTGCTGCGGGCGCAGGCCGTCTTCAGGCGAGCGCGCAATGCCAATGCTCGCGGTAATGGCAAACTCGTCTTTGTCGAATCGGAATGAATCGGCGAATGCGGCCAGCACCTTGTCGGCAAGCTGTTCGGGCTTGCTGGTGTCGCTGGCGTCGCAGACCACCAGGAATTCATCGCCGCCGAAACGCGCCACCAGGCCTTCGCGGCCGACTGCACGCATGATGCGCGCGGCGGCCTGCATCAGCAGTTCGTCGCCCGCGCTGTGCCCCAGTACATCGTTGACCGTCTTGAAGCGGTCCAGGTCGATGTAGAGCAGCGCGACCGGGGTATGCGCGGGATCGATCATTCGCGCGCCGAGTTCGTTGAGCACGGCATCGCGGTTCATGAGCCCGGTCAGCGGGTCGGTGCGTGCCTGGATGCGCAGCGTTTCTTCCGCGCGCTTGTCCATGGAAATGTCCTGCAGGGTTCCGGTGATGCGCGACGAGGCCGGGTCACTGGCGTCGGCTTCGCCGATGACGCGTATCCAGAACGGATGACCATCGGCGTGACTACCCTGCAGCTCCATGTCGAAGCCACCCCCGTTGTCGACGATTTTTTCCATCGCCGTGCGGAACTTGCGCCGGTCCAGTTCGCGCAGGCTGCCGAGCATGCTTTCTATGTTTTCTGCCGGCAGTTCCGGCCCGAGGATGCGGATGGCTTCGTCGGTCAGGTACACGCGGTCGCGACCTGCATCCCATTCCCAGCCACCAATATGGGCCAGCGATTGCGCGCGGTCGAACAGCGCGCTGTCGCGCTTGAGCGCGGTCACGTCGCTGAAAAGCGAGGTCACTTGCGCGGGTTCACTGCCACCCGGGGCGAATTGCGGCACCGAGGTGACGGTGAGCCAGATCAGTTGCTTGTGCTGGCGGTGGTACAGGCCCACCAACATGCTCTAGACCACCACGCCGGTGGCCAGCGCACGGTGGGCAGGCAGCGCATCGCTGAGCAGTTCGCGGCCGTGCTGGTCGACAACGCGCCATTGCTCCAGGCTGAGTTCATCGGCAGCACGCTTGCCTTCGCCGACGCCGAAGATGCGCATCGCCGCGCGATTGGCGTAGATGATTTCACGGGCCTGGTTCTGCACGATGATGCCCTTGTCGATCACCTCCATCAGTTCGCGATAGCGCAGCTCGGCTTCGCGACGCTTGCTGAGGTCGCGCGCGACCGCCACCAGGCTTTTTTGGCCATCGAAGACGAAATTCGCGGAATGCACTTCGACCGGGAAGCGGGTGCCATCGCCACGCATGTTGGTGACTTCTATGACATAGGTCTCGCCGCGATTCAGGCTCTCCCACACGGGCCCCATGTGATCGTGAGGCAATTCCGGGTTGAGCACATTGATGTTCTTGCCGACAATTTCTTCGCGCGCACGCTTGTAGGCGGACATGCCCGCCTTGTTGAGGTCCAGCACCGTGCCGTCTTCAGCCAGCACGCTGACCGGATCGGGCACGGCGTCGAACAAGGCGCGATAGCGCAGCAGGGCCCAGTCTTTTTCCGCCGCCGTGACCTGCAGCAGGTCAAGCGCATCCGCCATCATCTTGCGTGTGTCGAGGTCGAGCGAGTGATCCAGGCTGGCCTGTTGCAACGACGCCAGCAGTTGTGCGGAATCCTGCAGGCTCGCACCCGTCACCGCGCCGGTGGCAACGGCCACGGTGGCGGGATCGGTGTCCGGGGTGGACGGAGCAGTCATGCGGCGGACAAAGCCCTGGCGACCTTGCTGCCGGTATCGCGGCCCAGCAAGGCGGACAGCCACAGGCCGGTTTCGCTGAGCAGGGCCAGGTCGACACCGGTCTCCACGCCCAGGCCGTGCAACAGGTAAACCACGTCCTCGCTGGCGACGTTGCCGCTGGCGCCCTTGGCGTAGGGACAGCCGCCGGTGCCGGAGACCGCGGAATCAACGACCGTCACGCCTTCCTCCAGGCACGCCAGCAGATTGGCCAGCGCCTGTCCGTAGGTGTCATGGAAATGCACGGCAAGCGCAGCCATGGGAACTTCGCTGGCGACGGCCTTGAGCATGGCCCGGGCCTTGTGTGGGGTGCCGACGCCGATGGTGTCGCCCAGTGAAATTTCGTAACAGCCGAGTTCATGCAGTTTGGCGGCGACACGCACCACCTCGGCCACGGGCACGTCGCCCTGGTACGGACAACCGAGCACGGTCGACACGTAACCGCGCACCAGCACACCGTCGGCGTGGGCACGTTCCAGCACCGGGCGGAAACGTTCGATTGATTCATCGATGCTGGCGTTGATGTTCTTCTGGTTGAACGCTTCGGAAGCGGCGGTGAACACCGCGACCTCCTGCGCACCTGCCTGGCGGGCGCGGTCGTAGCCCTTCTCGTTGGGCACCAGCACCGGATAGCGGATGCCCGGCAGGCGCTGGATGCCGGTGAGTACTTCCGAAGCATCGGCCAGTTGCGGCACCCATTTCGGGCTGACGAAGCTGGTTGCCTCGATGCTGCGCAGACCGGTGCGCGACAGCCGGTCAATCAGCGCTATCTTGTCTGCGGTCGTGACCTGTGTCTTCTCGTTTTGCAGCCCGTCACGGGGGCCCACTTCAACGATGCGTACGTGACTGTTCATGGGGTTGGCTCCAATGGGGCTGGTTCCAAGGGTGCACGCTTCAAGCGCATGGGTTTGTCGGTCTCTTCCTTGAACAGCTCTGGATGGTCGCGCAGTACCTTGCGCAAATAGGCGTCGTCACCGGTGAACGTGTAATTGAACTGGTCGGTGGTGTTGGCCACCAGCCGCTTTTTATTCACCAGTGTGGCAACGGTTTCAAAGTCGATCATGGCCAGGGAAAAAATGTCACCTTCGATGCGATAGCGCGCCAGGACCACGGCCTGCGTAGGCTGTCGGTCTTTCAGCATCGCAGGCGGCTGCTGGCCGTCGGGCAGGCTGCGGGTGAACAGCCTGCTGACGTCACTGTCAGCCAGTGCCAGATAGGACTGGCCTTCCAGGGTGAAGCCCCGCGCATCCAGTTCCGTGGTGAGCGCCGAGCGGTCGCTGGCCTTGCTTCTGGACAGGGATGCTTTGCATTGCGGATCAACCAGCACGTAGTCGTCCGGGGTCAATGACGCGTTTCCTTCCGCGGTATCCAGTAGCGGCACCCAGCGGCCGACCAGTTGGGCATCGCAGCTCAGCGGCGCCGGCGCACGCTCGAAGGTGACGCAACCCGACAGCCACAGCGGTGCCAGCATCAAGAGCAGAAAGGCAAGTCGGCGGG
>JBDTZK010000096.1:0-6866 GCA_040005195.1 Pseudoxanthomonas sp. | reverse complement strand
TGCCGGTTGACGAGGCGCTGGCCTTTTTCCGTGGGCTGGCCCTGCCCGGCTGGCGCGGTGAAATTGCCACCAAGATCGTGAAGGAAATCGGTGAACGTCTCGGCTTCCTGGTCGATGTCGGCCTGGATTACCTGACCCTGGAACGCAAGGCCGATACGCTGTCGGGTGGCGAAGCGCAGCGCATCCGGCTGGCGTCGCAGATCGGCGCGGGTCTGGTCGGCGTGATGTACGTGCTGGACGAACCCAGCATCGGCTTGCACCAGCGCGACAACGAACGCCTGCTGGGCACGCTGACGCGACTTCGCGACCTGGGCAACACGGTGATCGTGGTGGAACACGACGAAGATGCGATCCGCGCTGCCGATTACATCCTCGACATCGGGCCCTATGCGGGCGTGCACGGTGGCGAGATCGTGGCCGAAGGCCAGCTGGCCGACATCCTGAAAGCGCCGCGCTCACTCACCGGTCAGTTCCTGTCAGGCAAACGCCGCATCGAGATTCCGACGCTGCGGCACAAGCCTAATCCGACGATGACCCTGCACCTGCGTGGCGCCACCGGCAACAACCTGAAGAACGTCGACCTGGAAATCCCGGCCGGCCTGTTCACCTGCATCACCGGTGTGTCCGGATCAGGCAAGTCCACGCTGATCAACGATACGTTGTATTCGCTGGCGGCCAACGAGATCAACGGCTCGTCGCACAAGCCAGCACCGTATCGAGAAGTCGAAGGGCTGGATCTGTTCGACAAGGTCGTGGATATCGACCAATCACCGATCGGTCGCACGCCACGCTCGAATCCAGCGACCTATACCGGCTTGTTCACGCCGTTGCGCGAACTGTTTGCGCAAGTGCCGGAGTCGCGGGCGCGCGGCTATTCGCCGGGGCGTTTCAGCTTCAATGTGCGCGGCGGACGTTGTGAAGCGTGCCAGGGCGATGGCCTGATCAAGGTGGAAATGCATTTCCTGCCCGACGTCTACGTGCCTTGCGACGTGTGCCACGGCAAGCGCTACAACCGCGAGACGCTGGAGATCACCTACAAGGGCCACAACATCAGCGATATCCTCGGCATGACCGTCGAGGATGCATTGACCCTGTTCGAACCCGTACCAGCCCTGGCACGGAAACTGGAAACCTTGATTGATGTCGGCCTGAGTTACATCAAACTCGGCCAGAGCGCGACCACGCTGTCCGGCGGCGAAGCACAGCGCGTGAAACTGTCCAAGGAGTTGTCGCGTCGCGATACCGGGCGCACGCTCTATATCCTGGACGAACCCACCACAGGCCTGCATTTCCACGACATCGAACACCTGCTGGCCGTGCTGCATAAGCTGCGCGACGATGGCAACACCATCGTGGTAATCGAACACAACCTGGATGTCATCAAGACCGCAGACTGGGTGGTCGACCTTGGTCCGGAAGGCGGCCATCGCGGCGGCCAGATCCTGGCCACGGGCACACCGGAACAGATCGCCGCGAATCCTGCCTCGCATACCGGCCACTTCCTGGCCAAGCTGCTGCCAAAATCGAAGGCAGCCAAAGGCGACAAGCCAGCAGCAGTAGCGAAGCCGGCCGTCTTGCCACAGCGCAAGTCGGTGCTCAAACAGGCCGCCAAGGAAGCCAAGGCGGCGGCGAAAGAGACAAAGGCAACGACGAAGAAAGCAAGCATCAAGAAAAAGGCAGCCAAGTGAGCGCGCTGCCGGATCCACGCCAGTTGGTTGCACGCGTGACCTTGGCGGTGCGGTGGGGTGACATGGATTCCTTCCAGCACATCAACAACGCCGTTTACCTGCGCTATCTCGAGGAAGCACGCGTGCAGTGGCTGGCAGGCGTTGACGGCATTTCCCCGGCTGGCGGCATTGCACCGGTACTGGCCTCAAGCCTGGTGAACTACCGCAAGCCGATCGAATGGCCCGCGGAAATCGTGGTGGAGTTGTTCATCGAGAAACTGGGCAACAGCAGCCTCACCATGGGCCATCGGATGCTGGCGGCAGCAGATTCGACCGTGCTCTACAGTGACGGCAGTGTGGTCATGGTGTGGATCGATACACAGACCGGCAAGAGCGTACCGCTGCCGGAATCGGTCAGGATCGCCTGCACTTGATGACACCTTCGGGTTCAAAAAACGCGTTGGTTCAATCGACACAGGAAATTCCGGCCGGTGTTCGACCTGCCCAGAAATTCTTTGGCCGCTGTCGTTGGCACAAAGCCATCAATCATTCGTCAAGAGAGCGTTTCTACACAGTCAACAAAAACTCATTGAAAGAACCAGACCAGGCAATCGCCAGATTGCCCGACGATTCATGACTACTCTGTTGTCCAGACCGCGACCACTAAGGCAGCGGTTTGCGCACTACAAGCTCGGCCAGCATCTCGCGTCCGTCCTGAAGCGTGAACTTCACCACCACCTTGCTGCCTTCCTTCAGAGGTGCACGTGGCTGCATCAGCATGAGGTGCATGCCGCCCGGCTTCAGCGTTGCAGAACCATCCGGTGCCACGCGCAACTCTTGTAATTCGCGCATGCGATTCACCCCATCGATGTTGCGGGTTTCATGCAGGGAAACGTCGCCGAACGCTGGACTGCTCGCCGAGACGATCACCACCGGCATGGCGCATGGGTTCGTGATGCGTCCAAAGCCAGCCATCATCGGCATCGCCGCAGGCGGCAAACGCACCCACCCTTCTTTCATGGCGGGCATGCATTCGCGGGCCTGGATCGGGAACACAACCGCCAGCCACAGCAGCACCAGCGCACACGTGATCATCAGTCGATTGCCCATGCGCTTATGATATCCGCCGAACCCCGCGGAGAGAGTGAATGAGCGACCTCGTCGAAATCCAGGACCATGGCACCATCCGCGACATTCGTCTGGCGCGTGCACCAGTCAATGCCCTCAACCCCGATCTTTGCCGTGCCGTGATCGCCGCGCTCAACGCCGCCGTTGGCGACGGCATGCGTGGCGTGGTGCTGTCCGGCGGCGCCAAAGTATTTTCCGCCGGCCTGGACGTGCCGCACCTGATGTCGCATGGCGAAGATCGTGATGCGCTGCAGGACAGCTGGAATGCGTTCTTCGGCGTGGCCCGCACACTGGCCGAACTGCGTATCCCGGTGGTCGCAGCGCTGACGGGCCATTCGCCCGCAGGCGGCTGCGTGCTGGCCCTATGCTGCGATTACAGGATCATGGCGCTTAGTCCTGATCCTGCACGTCCGTACGTCATCGGCCTCAATGAGACGCAAGTGGGGCTGGTGGCGCCCGACGGTATCCAGCAGCTGCTGCGTCGGGTGGTCGGCATCTATCGCGCCGAACGCCTGTTGGTGGCAGGTGAGCTGGTGCCTGCGGAACGAGCGCTCGAAATGGGGCTGATTGACGAATTGGTGGCACCGCCCGATGTCGTGCCCCTGGCTGTCGAATGGCTGCAGCATCTCTTGAAGTTGCCGCAGCAACCGATGCTGCAGACCCGTGCGATCGCCCGCGCCGATCTGGTGTCGGCACTGGATGCCGAAAACATCCAGCTGGAACGCTTCATCGAAGGCTGGTATGCCGCGGACACGCAGGCCGCACTGCAATCCATGGTGGCAAAGCTGAGTAAATAGCGGACTGTGTAGCGCCTGACTGGCCGGCTTCTCCAGTAAAAAGCCGGGCACGCCGTGCTGTACGCGGCGCGGGCAAAGGGCTGCTTAAGCGCTTCCGCGTGCAATCGGTCGTGATGTGTCGCTGATCCAACCGCTCCAGGAGCCTGCGTAGACCCGCGCACCTTTCAACCCCGCATGCTCCATGGCCAGCAACAGGTGGCAGGCGGTCACGCCGGAACCACACATCACCACGACCTCCTCTGGATTGCGGCCTGAAAGCAAAGGCTCGATCTCGGCCCGCAGGCGAGCTGCAGGTTTGAAGCGTGCTTCCGACAGATTGTCTGCCACCGGCCGATTGACCGCGCCCGGGATGTGTCCTGCGACCGTGTCCATCGGCTCGACTTCACCACGGAAGCGTTCGCCCGCACGCGCGTCCAACAACCAGCCGGGTGCTTCGCCCAATCGCGAGAGCACTTCGTCGGCAGTCACGATACGTGTGGCGTCGAGCTCTGCCGGATAGACCGGCTCCCGTGGCGGATCGCTCTTCCCGGAGTTTTCAGGCAATCCCTTACCTCGCCATGCCGCCCACCCACCATCGAGTACCGCAACATGCTGGTGCCCCAGCAGCTTCAACATCCACCAAAGCCGCGCGGCGGCCATGCTGCCATCGCCCGCGTCGTAAATGACGACCTGATGGTGGGGCGCAATCGCCCATTTACCCAGCGTGCTTGCGAATGCATTGAGATCAGGCAAGGGGTGTCGACCTTCTCCCGAGCGCGCAAGGTCGGACAGATCCAGGTTGAGATCGGCATAGACCGCACCCGGCAGATGGGCCTGGTCATAGCCCAGGCGACCCGCCGCTGGATCCATCAATGCGAAACGCGCATCGACCAGGCGCAAAGTTTCATTGCCAAGTGCATGGGCCAATTCATCCACCGCCACCAGTGTGGTCCACTTCATAGTGATTGCCTCATTCCGATAGCCTCAAGCCAGCCCTGCCAGTCTTTCGCGCAGGTTGAACAGCATGGCCGCCGTCGCACCCCAGATACGCTGACCCGGCCAATCGTATTCGAGCAAGGCACGGCGGCGACCACGGTAATCGACTTCGACACGACGCAGATTGCCGGGGTCCAACAGGTAGTCGAGCGGCACCTCGAAAACGTCCGCGACCTCTTGCGGGTTGGCCACCGCCACATAGGAGGGATCAATCACCGCCACCACCGGCATGACCCTGAAGCCACTGATCGTGGTGAACGGATCAAGAAAACCGAGCGGCACGATCTGGGTGCCGACAAGCGCGATTTCTTCATTGCTCTCGCGGATCGCTGCTGCCACCGGACTGATGTCGCTGGCTTCGATGCGGCCCCCGGGAAAACTGACCTGGCCGCCGTGATGCCTCAGGCCATCGGTCCGGCGCGTCAACAGCACCTGCGTGCCCTGGGAACGCGGCACCAAGCCAGCCAGCACGGCCGATTCAACAGGCGGTCCCGGCGGCAGCAGGTCCACCAGCTCTTCGTGATTCCAGCCTGCCGCGGTTGGCATGCGGCCCAAGGGATGCAATACCTTAAGCAGCGCCTGGCGCTCTGGCAGCAGATGGTCGAATCCCACACGCGACTGCTCGCGGACCGGCAGCAAGTTGTCCATCACGCGCAGGCGTTCGTCATCGTCCATCTGCGACCAGCGGGCGATCTCGGACGTGGTGCGCAGGCAACCCTGGCACAGCCCATCGTCATCCAGGTAGCAAACGCCAATGCACGGACTGAGTACAGCGCGGTAAACGGAATTCATGGTATCGGGCACCGTCCGAGCATAGCGCCACGGGGAGCGCGCTGCCGAACACAAAACAGGTCCGCAGAAAAAACTACGCCGGCACAAGGCCGGCGCAGTAAACAGATTACAGAAGACTTACTTGATGCTGACGAGCTTGACCTCGAACGACACCGCCAGGTTGGGCGGGAAGCCGGTACGCGGGTCACTGCCATAGGCCTTGGCTGCCGGCAGCACCACTTCCCACTTGGCGCCGGTCGGCATCTGGGTCAACGCCTCACGCATGCCCAGCATCTCGATCTCGCTGACCTTTACGCTGGGGATCTGCTGCGCAGGACGTGCCTCGGCGGGACGCTGGCCCAACGGAAACGGGCCCGAAAATTCAAGCTGCACTGCGCTGGCATTGGTCGGCTTGGCGCCTGCACCGGCCTCGATCACGCGGTACTGGATGCCGCTGGGCAGGGTCTGCACACCAGCCTTGGCCTTGTTCTGCGCCAGGAAAGCATCGCTCTTTACTTTGTTCTCAGCCGAAGCCTTGTCGAATGCAACCTTGGCCTTTTCGCCCTGGCGCTTCTGCATGGTTTCAACGGCCGTACGCAGCTGGGCAACCGGAACCGTGGGTTCTTTCTTGCCGTAGCCTTCCTGCAGGGCCTTGATCACGGTATTGACGTCAATGGCTTCGCCACTTTCGACAAGATTGCGGCCAAGGTCATAGCCAAGCGCATAGCTGAGATCGTTCTTGTTAGGCGCCGGCGTAGTTTGCGCGAAGGCGGAGCCGGCTACCAAGGTCATGGCCGCAAGCGCGGCAGCAAGTAAACGCAACTTCATTATCGACAAACTCCAGTTGTGGAATGGGGCGGTCGGACCGACCCGACAGGACGCGCTAGGATAGCCGCCGGCGTGCTTAACCGCCAGTGACGGCGGGTGATATGACCCATCTGCAGGCCTGAAGTTCCAACTCGATCCCCTCATTGACGACCCTGACCATGACCAACTCCCCCATCACGCTCTCCGACCAGTCGGGCATCCGCCGGATTACTGTCAACCGGCCCGACAAGCTCAATGCATTGAATGCGGCCACGCTTGACGCCCTCTTCGACGCGTTCAATGCGGCCGCCGAAGACACTGGCACAAGGGTTGTCGTACTGACCGGCGCAGGACAGAAAGCCTTCGTGGCCGGTGCCGACATTGCCGAAATGGCCAACCTGCGCGCCATCGAGGGTCGCGACTTTTCCCTGCGCGGGCAGCGCCTGATGCGATGCATCGAAACCCTGCCCAAGCCAGTCATTGCCATGGTGAATGGATTTGCACTGGGTGGTGGCCTGGAACTGGCCATGGCCTGCCATCTGCGCATCGCGGCCGACACCGCCAAGCTGGGGCAACCCGAAATCAGCCTGGGCCTGATCCCCGGCTTCGGCGGCACGCAGCGCCTGCTCAGGCTGGCAGGGCGTGCAGCCACCCTGGAACTGTGCCTGCTCGGCGCACCCATCGACGCCGCCCGTGCGCTGCAATTGGGCATCGTCAACCG
>JBDTZK010000095.1:0-6897 GCA_040005195.1 Pseudoxanthomonas sp. | reverse complement strand
GGTCAGCAGGCGCGTCTTGTTCTCTGCCGCCAGCGTCAACGCATCGTCGCTGATGTCCACGCCATCCACCTGCCAATCGGGGTTGTAGTGCCCCATTGCGATGGCGATGCAACCAGAGCCGGTGCACAGGTCCAGCGCACGCAGCACTTCGCGGCCTCCCAGCCAGGGCTCGAAGCCGCTTTCAATCAATTCGGCGATGGGCGAACGTGGCACCAGGGCACGGGCATCGCTCTTGAAATTCAGGCCTGCGAACCAGGCTTCGCCAATCAGGTAGGCGATGGGCACGCGTTCGTGGATGCGCCGTTCAAACAGCGCCAGGATCCTGGCTTTTTCCGGCGTGGTGACCCGGGCCACACCATAGGCAGGCCCCAGGTCATTGGGCAGGTGCAGCGTATGCAGGACCAGCTGCGTGGCTTCGTCCAGCGCATTGTCATAACTGTGCCCGAAGGTCAGGTCGGACGCATTGAAACGGCTGGCGCCGTAACGGATCAGGTCGATGATCGTGTGCAGTTCGGCGGCCGGGTCGACAGTCATGGCAAGGGTTTCGTGGGGTCGGCCCGAGATTATAGGGCGGGTGGGCCGGGCGCGCCGGTATCATGGTGGCTCGTCGCAGCGGAACTCCCCATGTTCAATCGCAAGTTTGGTTTCATCCTCATCATTGCCCTGGCCGCCGGCCTGGGACTGCTGGCTGCCCAGAAATTCTTCGGCACCACGACCGCCGCACCGCAATGGCCGCAGACCAAGACGGTCACTATGTTCCCGCAGCCGCGCGCCCTGCCCGCCTTCTCCCTGCAGCAGTCCGATGGCACGCAGCTGACCGCCGGGGAGTTGAACGGGCACTGGACCCTGGTGTTCATAGGTTTCACCTTCTGCCCCGACGTCTGCCCGACCACACTGGCTGAACTGGCGCAGGCGCAGAACCAGTGGAAGTCGCTGCCCGACAGTACCCGGCCGCGCGTTCTGTTCGTATCGGTCGATCCCGAGCGCGACACACCCACCCGCATCGGCGAATACGCACATGCCTTCCATCCCGACACGCTGGCTGCCACCGCGGATGTGCCCACACTGGAAAATTTCGCGCGCTCGCTGATGTTCGTCTTCCAGAAAATGCCCGGCAAGAACTTCGAAAAAAATCCGCAGGACTACAGCATGGATCACTCGGCCAACGTCGCAGTGCTGGACCCGAAGGGGCGCATGGCCGGCTTCATCAAGCCGCCGTTCCAGCCACGTGACATCGCCGAAGACCTGTCGGCTTTGACCAAAGTGGCCACCAAATGAGCCTAGTCACCCGCCTGACCTACCTGCTGCCACATCGGTTGATGTCATCGATGGCGCGGCGCCTGGCGTATTCCTCGTCACCCCGCACCAAACAGTGGCTGATCGATACGGTGACACGGAAGTTCGGCGTCAATCTGAGTGAGGCCGCGCAGTCGGACGCCAAGGCTTATCCCACGTTCAATGCGTTCTTCACCCGGGCGCTCAAGCCCGGTGCGCGCACCGCCGACCCTGATCCGCGTGCGCTGCTGATGCCGGCCGACGGGCGCATCAGTCAGTGTGGCGCGATCCGGAAGGGACGGATTTTCCAGGCCAAAGGCCAGTCATTCACTGCCGCCGAGTTGCTGGGCGATGCGGAAGCGGCCAAGCCCTTTGAGGAAGGGTTGTTCGCGACCGTCTACCTGTCGCCGAAGGACTACCACCGCGTGCATATGCCATGGACGGGAACGCTCCGCGAAACAGTGCATGTGCCCGGTCGGCTGTTCAGTGTAGGCACTTCCGCCGTGGCCACGGTGCCGCGCCTGTTCGCACGTAACGAGCGACTGGTCTGCCACTTCGACACCAGCTTTGGACCCATGGTTTCGGTAATGGTGGGCGCACTGCTGGTTTCGGGCGTGGAAACGGTGTGGAGTGGCGAAGAAATTCCGCGCTACGGCGATGCAATCACGCGCAAGGACTGGCGTGGAAAGGGCATCATTGTGGAAAAATTCGCAGAGATGGCGCGCTTCAATTACGGCTCCACCGTGATCATCCTGCTGCCACCCGGAGTAGCCGAACTGGCGCCCGGACTGGCTGCGGAAACGGCGGTGCGGCTTGGACAAGCTCTCGCATATCGAGCGTCGAATACTGTTTGACGAAACCCCACCGGCCGTTTCCGACGCACGCACTGCCCCGCTGGCCTGCAACTTCTGCTGGTGCCGCTGGACGCTGAGTACATGAGCGAGAGCACGCTTGCGGCAGCGCGCCACCGGGAAGCGCTGCGCGGGATCAGCCGCCGACCATCGCGCCAAGTTCGCCCTGCAACTCCATCAGTTTCTGGCGTTTGTCATTCAAGGCGCCAAGATGCGCATTGAGTTTTTCCAGCATCGCCGGACTACGCACTTCCACCTGTGAACCCACAAAACTCAGTGACGTCTGGTTTTCCTGCAGGAATACGGCGAAACCCTGCGCATCGGCCAGGATGCCATCCGTCTGTTCCAGCACCTTCAGCATGAGTTCGCTGGGCCGGACCACTGTCTTGTCAAAGGCCGCCTGGTAAACCGCCTTCAGGTCATCGGGCTGCGAAAGTCTGGCGCGGGTAGCCTGGGTCTGGACGAGCTCAGCCGCCAGTTGCCCCTCGACCTTGGTCAGCGCCGCGCGCGCTTCCGCAATACGCGACTGGCCTTTCATGAGTTCCTGCGGCGTGGACAGCGACGCAATCGTCTGGATCGCCGGGCTGGCCGCATTGAATGCCTCACCCATATGCTCGTTGAAGTCGCCGATCACTGCGTACTGCGACGCGTACTGGCCCAGCGACTTCTTGTCCGCGTCAGTGAGCTTGGGCACGCGCAGGCCGGGCTGGTCGATGATGCGTGTCTGCAGGAATTCGACGAATGCCTTGCGCTCACCTTGTTCGCCGCTGCAGCCAGTGACCCCGGCCAACAACAGGATAAGCAAGAAGAAAGACGGGTACGCGCGTTTGGCGTGGCTCATGGCATCACCGGAGGGAAATAAAGCGAGAGGATCATTTTTCCTGGGCGATCCGATCCGGCGGCACGGTGAAAGCAACGTCGAACAACCTGACCGTCGCAATCGCCTTGTCCCCGCAATCAAACGCGGCCCGCACCTTGAGCTTCGCTTTGGCAGGCACGGTGAATTCCGCGTCCGAACTCAGCGTGGTACAGGCATATCCGTCTGCGTCCAACGCGGTGACGTGGTTGTTGACCGACAGATCAGTCACCCGCACCGGCGTTTCACCCTGATTGGAAAAACCCAAGGTCACCGCGACCCTCTCTTCCGAACGATTGACTTGCAATACTTCGCCCATCAAGGCGGCGGACAGCTCTTTGCCGTTACTGACAGTTGCGGCGCCATCGACACTGCTGCTCGCTTTGCGACCTTCTTCCACTCCCTTGCTGGCACCCGTGGCAGCGCCCTTGGCCAGCTCCACGGCCTTGGAAACAGCACCTGCAGCTGTTTTCTCGGCGTTGTCGCCCGAGCAACCGGCCAAGCCGACCACAGCAAGAAGGGAAAAAGTCAACGCGCCGTACTTGAAAGAATCCATGGCCACCTCGGGTTCGTGAGGGGCACAGTCTAGACGCAGACAGGCCGCATGCCGCTACTGGTCATGCCTCGGATGAATGACACGATGTTGTTGGAGCCGTCTCCCAGCCAGACTACTTCTTGCAGCCCTGCAGCTTGAGCTCCTGGCCTGGCTTGACACTGTAGGCAGGCGCACGCAATCCATTGGCTTTGGCAAGCTGCTTGAGGTCACAGCTGAACTTCTGCGCAATCCTGCCCAGCGTGTCGCCGCGTGCCACGCGGTAGTCACGTACCTGCGCCACCTTCGGCTTGGCCGGTTTAGGCTCACCCGTGGCCACAGTAGTCGGCACACCCGGGACAGGGGTCACTTCCCCGACCGCCACGCTGCCTTCCACGGAATTACGGATGATCGCCGCATTCAGATCAGCGGCAATCAACGTCCGGGCCAGATCCGCGCGGGGTCCGTTGATGCAATTGCGGCTGTACAGACTGGCCATTTTTGCAGTGCCGCGTATCTGCGTACCGGCCGGAATCCACTGATTGAGCTCATAACGCGGATTGAGGTTGCGCAACGTACGCAGGTACCCGGTTGGCGTGCCGCCGTTGCCCATGCAGATGGTCAGTTCGTAGATGGAAGCGGACTTGGCCAGTGGGAACGAAGCCGGCTGCGCGTCAACTTTGGGGAATTCCAGTCCGTATTGCTTGGGATGCAGGAACAACCACGCTGCAGCGATCACCATCGGCACGTAGTCCTTGGTCTCGCCCGGAAACTGGTTGTAGACCACCTCATCCCAGAAACCGCGTCCGCCAAACTGGTTGTAGACCCGCTGGGCGCGGCCTTCGCCGCCGTTGTAGGCGGCCAACGCCAGCTCGATGTTCTTGCTGAGCGCCACCATGCGCTCATCCATGTATTCGGCGCTGGCCATGCCGACGGCCGTCGGATCGAAGCGTGTGTCAAAGCCGGTGCCATCGGGCCCCAGCCCGAACCGCCGGCCGGTCGCCGGCATGAATTGCATCAGGCCCGCCGCACCGGCACGCGAACTGGCATGCACGCGGCCATTGGATTCCTTGGCCATGATCCCGAACAGCAGCGCTTCGGGCAGGCCATGCTTTTCCCACGCCGGCCACATCAGCGGCCGCACGTATTGATAGTTCTCGTAGCTGGTGATCAGCGAGACACGCATGTCGGTCAGCCAGCGACGGATGCCCGCCTGCACGGCCGGGTTGTACTGGACCATCTTGTCGAAGGAATGGCGTTGGTCGTTGAGCAGGCGGGCCGCGCGCGCCGCCTCTGGGAGCGCTGCGGCAATGGCATGGTCGGTGCCATCGTCAAGCAAATCGACCTCGCCCTGTTCCTCGGAAGCGGAGGATTCCGCGTCGACGTTCTGCTTCAGCAGGCGCTTGTACGCGGTGAGCATGGTGTGGACCTGGCAGCCACGCTGCTTGAGGCAGGCATCCATCACGTCTTCCATGTCCTCCAGTGCGGCATCGCCTTCAGTGGTTCCCTTGGGATCGCTGTTCGCGCTCAGCACCAGTGCATCCCGATAGCGTTTCTCGGCAGCGGCCATACGCTGGTCCAGGATCTCGACGGCCTCTTTGTCACGTGCGGAGACGCGCTGGGCCAAGGCGGAGGGGGCGACAGAGAAGAGCGACACGATGGCCAGCAGCGGCCAAGCACGGAGTACGGAAATTGGGGAGGGCATCAGCACTGAGGACTACGGGAAAAATGCAGGTTAGCCCTGTGACGTCGTGCGGGGCAAGGTTGACACGCGCCTCCATTGCCCTGCGCGACAGGTTCAACAGCTAGAATCGCTGCTTCAATCGTCACAAGGAATGACATGGATCCGATCCTGCTGGGAAAAGGCATCACCGACGATGTCGCGGTCACGCTTCTGCCGGCATTCGGCAATCGCCATGGCCTGATTGCGGGCGCCACCGGTACTGGCAAGACCGTGACCTTGATGACGCTTGCCGAAGGATTTTCCCGCTTGGGCGTGCCGGTGTTCATGGCCGACGTGAAGGGCGATGTGGCCGGACTGGCCGTGGCTGGCGAAGGCAGCGAAAAACTCATGCAGCGCGCCCATGACATCGGCGTGCAAGGCTACGCACCTGGCGCCAGCCCGGTGATTTTCTGGGACCTGTACGGCAAGAAAGGCCATCCGGTACGTACCACCGTCAGTGAAATAGGGTCCATCCTGCTGGCACGCATTCTTGAATTGAACGACACGCAGAGCGGCGTGCTGGATATCGTGTTCAAGTTGGCCGACGACCGCGGGCTGTTGCTGCTGGATCTGGATGATCTGCGCGCACTGCTGGCACTGGTCGCCAATGAGCGCAAGGACATCGGCACCGAGTACGGCCTGGTGAGCACGCAATCGGTCGCTGCTATCCAGCGTTCGCTTCTGCGACTGGCGCAGAACGGCGGCGAAGGATTCTTTGGCGAGCCGGCACTTGAACTGGCCGACCTCATGCGCACCGACACCAATGGCCGTGGCGTGATCGGCATACTGGCTGCCGATCAATTGATCCTCAACCCGCGCCTGTATTCCAGCTTCCTGCTGTGGCTGCTGTCGGAACTGTTCGAGCAACTGCCCGAAGTCGGCGACCTGGACAAGCCAAAGCTCGTCTTTGTATTCGACGAAGCCCACCTGTTGTTCGATGATTCACCGCCTGCACTGGTACAACGCGTTGAACAGGTAGTGCGGCTGATTCGTTCGAAGGGCGTCGGCGTGTATTTCTGCTCGCAGTTTCCCGACGATGTCCCCGACAACATCCTTGGCCAACTCGGCAATCGCGTGCAGCATGCTTTGCGCGCCTTCACCCCACGCGACCAGAAAGCCGTACGGGTGGCCGCAGAAACCTTCGTGCCGAATCCGAAACTGGACGTAGCCCAGGCTATTTCCACGCTGGGCACTGGCGAAGCGCTGGTGTCCACGCTGCAGGACAAAGGGATCCCGATGCCGGTGCAACAGACGCTGATCGCGCCACCGCGCTGCCGCATGGGCTCGATCACCGAGGCGGAACGTGCCAAGGTCCGCGCCAGCAGTCCCGTTGGCATGAAGTATGACAACGCAATCAATCGCGAATCCGCGTCTGAAATGCTGGCAAAGCGTGCAGATAGCGCAAGCAAGGCGGCCGAAGCACCGGCGGCAAAAGATGACCCTGAAGCCGGTGGTTTCGGCCAGTCGATCAAGGACGCGATGTTCGGCACCAAGCGCCGCCAGGGCATGGTCGAAACCATGGCCAAGCAGACCGCGCGCACCGTCGGCAATCAGGTCGGCCGGCAGATACTGCGTGGCCTACTGGGCGGCATTTTCGGCAGCAAACGTTGAGCCGACTTCGCAGGCATCATCATTTCACGCGCCCTCATCAAAAAATGCC
>JBDTZK010000094.1:0-6941 GCA_040005195.1 Pseudoxanthomonas sp. | reverse complement strand
ACGCGGCCAGCGGCAGCTTCAGCACTTCGGCGACGATGCTGCGGCTCTGCCGCGGATCGTAGCCGTTGTCCTTCATCAGGCGCAGTACCTCCGCGACGCCGTGACCGGCGCGCGTGGTGCTGAGGATCCAGTCACGCAGTTCGGGACGGATGATGTGGCGGTTGGGCATGACGGGGGCGGCTTGTTGAAGAGTCCGAAAAGCTTACTTCAGGATCGGCTGCCGCTGGTGCCGGCAGCGTGCGCGCGTGCGTCGATCTCGTCCATGCAGATCCCCAGCAGCTTGGTTGCTTCACGCAATTCGATGGTGGACAAGCCGCAATAGCCGAGCATCAGTCCTTGCCGGACAGGCGGATTCAGGTAGTGCGGGGCCATCGAATACATCCCAAGCCCGCGCGACATGGCCAGTTCGAGCAGTGCTTCGGCCTGCGCCTTGTCGTAGTCGCGAAACCACACGACCACATGCATGCCGGCGGGCGAATCGACAATCCGCACCCGATCGCCGACATGCTGGCGCAGTCCCGCGATGAGCTCCTTGTGACGCGCTTTCAGCTCCTTGCGCACCACTCGCAGGTGGCGTTCGAATCCGCCCTCTTCCATGTAGCGTGCCAGCGCCGCCTGTTCGAAGCCCGGGCACGAAAAGTCATTGAGGAATTTCGCCGTGACGAAATCGTCCCGCAAGGCGGTCGGCAATACCATATAGGCCAGCCGCAGGGTACCGAACAGGACCTTGGAAAAGGTCCCGACGTAGATCACCCGATCGCCCTGATCCAGCGAACGCAGTGCCGCCAGCGGGTGGGCGTCATAGCGAAACTCGCCGTCGTAGTCGTCCTCGAGGATCCAGCACTGCTTCGCATCGGCATAACGCAGCAGTTCCAGCCGGCGCGACAGCGAAAGCACCGCGCCGGTCGGAAACTGGTGCGACGGGGTCACGCAGACCAGGGCCGGTGCGGTGGCGGGGAGTTCATTGCAGACCAGTCCGTCGTCATCGGTGCGTACGCCGCAAATGCGCGCGCCATGCGCGGTCAACGTCTGATAAGCGCCGAAATAATGGGGTTCCTCCAGCACCACGCAATCGTCTTCGTCCAGCAGCACGCGGGCAGTCAGCGAGAAAGCCTGCTGCGTGCCACTGACGATGAGCACGTTGTCCGGCGTGGCCTGGACACCACGCCTCCGGGCCAGGTAATCGCAAACCTGCTCACGCAGTGCCAACAAGCCCTGCGAGCCGGCACCCCCTGGTGCGGTGTAGACCGCGGCACGGGCCAGTTCGCGGCCCCAGGCCGTACTCAGCGCGGGATTGATCGCCGGCTCACCGTATTGCATGTTGTAGCGCAGTCCGCGATGCAGCACGGCCATCTTGCGATCCTGCACCTGTCGAGCGCGTTTCGCGTACAACGAAGGCGCAGCGATCACCCGCGCCGGGGGTTGCAGCGCAGGCCCGGACTGCAGCGTGGTGACGTAACTGCCGGAGCCTACTCTGGCATCGATGAAACCTTCGGCGCGCAATTGATCGTATGCGGCAAGTACGGTGGTGCGCGAGAGTTCGAGTTCGTGCGCGAGCTCACGGGTGGGCAACAGCCGCGAGCCAGCGACGATGCGCCCGTCGAGAATGGCCGACTTCATCGCGCGGGTAAGCTGAGCATATTGCGGGCCGCGGCCATCGAGTTCCAGAAACATGCGGATTGGCTCCGGGCAATGTTGGGATATTGGTCATGGATGCAGCGCGACCCGATACCTATTCTGCAAGAAATACCTGGATTGCGGCGGGCGATGACGGCACCGCCAAGGCTGGAACGGACGCCGCGCTGCTACTGTATCGCTCGGCGGCGGATTCGCTTATCCGCCATCCTGCGCCTCATCCGGTGAAGGAGAGCATCATGGAAAATTCAACCCGGTTTGGTCGTGTGCTTTTTGGCATGGGCATGCTGGCATTCGGCGTGTTGAATCTCACATTCGCCACGCCGGTGCCTGGCATCGAGCCGCTGCCAGCCTGGCTGCCGGCGCAGACGTTCTGGACCTATGCGACCGGTCTGCTGCTGGTGGCCGCGGGCATCTGCACCCTGAGTGACCGTCTGCGACCACGCCAGGCGGCCGTCGGGCTGGGTGTACTGCTGTTCCTGTGGATTGCACTGCTGCACGTGCCCGCGATGCTCACGCATATCCACAACGGCAGCGTGTGGACGTCCGCCTTCGAATGTTTTGCGATGTGCTGTGCGGCATGGGTGCTGGCTGATGCGCTTTCGTGTCGGGTTGCCGATGAAGCGCGGAACGAGCTGATCCGCCCGCTGGCCGGACTGGCCCGCTATGGGTTCGGTATTTCGCTACCGGTGTTCGGCGCGCTGCATTTCATCTACTGGGAATACGTTGCCAGCGTGATTCCCACCTGGATTCCCGGGTCGCCGGTGTTCTGGGCGTACTTCACCGGGGGTGCGCATGTGACGGCGGGGCTGGCGATACTTAGCGGCGTTGCGGCGCGCCTGGCGTCGACATTGCTCGGCGTCATGTTCAGTTCGTGGGTGTTGATCGTGCATGTGCCGCGCGTGCTTGCACGTCCCCAAAGCCACGCCGAATGGACAAGCCTGTGCGTGGCTATCGCGCTCAGCGGCGGCGCGTGGTTGATGAGTGGATATTTCTCGCGGCTCGTTCCAAAAGCAGGCGCGATGCGGCCGTCAATTTCTCCGGCCAGCTGACCAGGCAATTACCCGAAAGTGAAGGTGTAAGCGTGCAGTCCTGATTTCGGTATGCGCAATACCAGCACGTGATCGTGATAATCCGTGCTGTCGAACAATGTGTACAGGCGGCTGGCCTGCACAGTCACCGTCGGCTGCGGCTTGCCATCGACGGATATTTCAAGCGTGATGGGTTGATCCGAGCTGGCCACCATGTGCAGCTTGCCCGATTTGAAATGCAGCTGGATTTCGCCATGATCACCAGACAGGCGCGCGTACTCTTTGGTGATTTCCCACTGGCCTGAAAGACCAAACCGATTCAGCGCCAATCGCGTAGGCATGCTGAAGCGCTGCACACCTTCTTGCCCAGCGTTTGAATTGGCCAGGTATTTCTGATTCATGGTGCCGAAGAACATTTCCGGCGAACCGACTTTGTCCAAGGCATCATCGGAGGATGTGTCCTTGGAGAGAAGGTTCATGCCGAGCAGCGAACGCACGGCATTTTCCATGCGCAGATAATTGCCTTCACCGAACTGACGTCCGATCAGGTTGCCGTTCTGGTCAATCAGATATTGCGCGGGCCAATACTGGTTGTGCCACGCGTTCCAAGTGCCCAGGTGGTTGTCCAGTGCCACCGGATACGTCACGCCCAGGCGCTTGACTGCGTTGTCCACATTGGTCGCATCACCTTCGAATTCGAACTCCGGCGAATGCACGCCAACCACGACCAGACCTTTGTCTTTGTACGTCTCGTACAAATGCTCCGTCCGCGGCATCGCACGCAGACAGTTGATGCACGAGTAAGCCCAGAAATCGATCAGTACCACCTTGCCGCGCAGGCCAGCCATGGTCAGTGGCGGCGAATTGATCCAGTGATCGATGCCGACGAATTCGGGTGTTTGTGCGGGCGAGGGCATTGTCGCAGCACCGGCGCTACCGGACAGGGCGCCCAGCAGCAGTCCCGAGAACAGCAGCAGTTTTTTCATGGCGATGGCTCCACATGAAGGCGACGCCGGTGTCTGCGACGGACACCGGCGCCTGATCCGCATGACGCCCGGCGGGTTTCCCCTGCCGGGCGCGCGCCGCGACGACTCAGTAGTCGTAGGTGACCGACAGGCGCACGGTCCGCGGCGGCTGCCAGAAGATGCCGTCGCCATAGCTGTTGTTGATGGACACCGTGTTGACAAAATCGAACGCGCTTTCGCCAGCAGGATCCGTCTGGACTACCCTTTGCTGATTCAACGCATTGATGACATCCAGGCTGAAGCCCAGCTTGTGGTCGGCAAAGGCCGGTGAATAGCGCAGGCCGAGGTTGAGCTGCTCGGTCCACGGCGTATGGCCGACGGAACCTGGCGGGATGCGCACTCCATGGCAATAGTGGTAATTGCCGCTGCCGCCATTGTTGTAGCCTGTCGGGTCGCCGGTGCCGGTCGGGCCGTAATAACCCAGGCATTCCTTCGGTGTACCGGATTGCGCCAGCAACGTGGCGGAGGCCAGCCATTCCGGGTTGATCTGGTAGGCGCCACGGAAGCGGACCTGGTGTTTGCGGATGTTGCTCAGCTCGCCGTTCTGGCCATCCATGATCTGCCAGCTATCCCAGTCCTCGGTCTTGGAAACATCGCCCTGACCGAAATCGGAACGTACCTGACCCTCAGTGTTGCCGAAGCCGCGGCTGTAGGTGTAATCGATGCGTCCCATCCACTTGCCGTCGAACGGATGCTCCAGATACAGGTTCAGCGAGCCAACCTTGCGGATGACGCCATTGATGAAGCCCCAATCTTTCTGGGTCATCGGCACGGTAACGCTGTTGGTGCCATCGTTTGATTTCACCAGTATGGTGTTGGTGAGGCCTGGGTTGATCAGGCGGCAATAGGAGGCGCCGTAGAGCGAATCATAGTAAGCATTCGGATCCAGCCCCATTTTGGTCATCTTGGTGGCGATCTGGCCCGGTTCGCACTCATCGTCGATCGCAGTCTTCAGGTCGCGCCACGTCGCCTTGGCGCCGTAGTTCCAGATGTCGTTGAGCTTCTTGTCGAAGCCGACGATGAACTCGTCCACGTATTCGGGCTTCAGGTTGCGCGCGGTGACCTGCTGCGGATCCTTGGGCAGGCCAAACTCGCCGTCCGGTGATGTGGCCGGCCCCTGCGGGGTCAAGCCGGTCGGGATACCGTTTGCATCGATACCGGTGTAGTTGAAACGCTGCGTGATAAACGTGGAAACGTTCGCCGCACGCTCGGCTGCGTTGTCCGGCAACGCCAGGTAGTAACGGCCTACGTTGCCATAGATCTTGAACGAGGAGTCGCCATTCACGTCCCAGCTGGCACCGATGCGCGGCTCCCACTGATTCTTCTCGTCGACGAAGGCCTCGTGCAGATCGTTGAAGT
Organism: Pseudoxanthomonas sp.; assembly: GCA_040005195.1. Classification (GTDB taxonomy): domain Bacteria; phylum Pseudomonadota; class Gammaproteobacteria; order Xanthomonadales; family Xanthomonadaceae; genus Pseudoxanthomonas_A. The sequence continues at coordinate 1,891 of JBDTZK010000094.1, read as the reverse complement.
TGGTGAAATGGTCGTTGCGGACGCCGACGTCCAGCAGGAAGTTCGGCGTGACTTGCCAATCGTCCTGCAGATAGTAGGCCTTCTGGACTGTCGACATGCTGGTGGCCCAGCCGATCGTACGCTTCGACACGTAGGTCGGGTAATAGCGCCAGTAGTAGTTCACGGCCGGATTGAACGGATTTTGCTGATCCGGACCCTGATGGCTGGCCTGATAGGTCATGTTGTCGATACCGACGGCCAGATCATGGTTGCCCAGCTTGTAGTCGAAGTCGACGCGCAGGCCATGCGTGCTGTTGGCCGCAGCCGGCGAGGTCCACTGAATGTTGGTCTGGCTGTTGACGATGCCGTTCACGCCGGTACCCGGCGGCAGATAGGCTGGATTTTCGTTAAAGGGCGCTGAAATGAACGGCAGCGGACTGTGGTTGCCGTAGATGACCGGATCCTGAAAATGAGCCTTGCCGTACAGGATGCTCAGGGTCGCCGCATCGGTGATGTAGCTGGTGAAGTGGCCAAGGTAGAACTGGGCGTTGTTCCTGGCAACGTCATTCTTCGTTACGAAGGCACCCGATTTCAACGTGTCGGTGTCGAACACATAAGTCGACCCAGACCCGTCGGACTCATGGTTCCTCAACGCGGTCAGTTCCAGGATATTGCTGTCGGTGATGTTCCAGTCCAGCTTGGCGTAGATCTTGGTGTCGGTGTTGCGGAGGTACTGGACTTTCTGATTGACGGCAGCTTCCACATTGTTGACCTGATCCTTGACGGTCTCGGCCGCCAAAAACATGAACAGCTTGTCCTTGATCAGCGGGCCGCCGAGGTAGGCGGAATAGACCGTCTCCCACTCCTTGTTATCATTGCGGTACTGGTTCAGGGTGCCTGGTTGGCCTGCATTTTCCAGCTGGTAATGCGTGAGGCTGTCACAGGTCGGGCAATCGACTGATTGAGGGGCGTTGGGGTTGGGAATCGACGCCGGAATCGTCGGATGGCCATAACGGTTGTTGACGGGCGTTCCTTCAAGGAACCGCGGCTGCCAGACCACCTGGGCGCCGAAGTGCCATTCGTTGGTGCCGCGCTTGCCGATCTGGTTGATCACACCGCCGTCGGAACGGCCGTACTTGGCGCTGTAGCCGCCGGTCAGCGTTTCCTGCTGGTCGATCGAGCCATAGGGCAGCGCGAAGCCACCCAAACCCTTGTATGGCTCGCTGCTGTTGTAACCGTTCACGTAATAAGCGTTCTCGGACACACTGGAACCACCGAACGCGACGAGGGGGTGATTGCCCCCGGCCATCATGGCCCCGCCCATCCCGAAGAATCCACTGCCCGAGACGGTGCCCGGCGCCAGCAGTGCAATGGCCTCCGCGCTGCGCACGACCGGCAGCCTCTGCAGGTCGGCGGCGGTGATGATCGTGCTGGAGTTGACACTGGAAACATCGATCGACGGAAGCGCATTGGCCGACACGGTTACCGCGCCAAGCGAGGTCGCTCCGGCTTGGGGTGAACCAAACGTGATCGAAGCACCGCTATTGGGCGACAACCCCACATTGTTGCGGGTGTCGACGACCGTACCGTCCTTCTTGAGCGAGACCGTGTAGACCCCGACCGGTACGTTGCTGATCTGGAAACGACCGGTGCTGTCGACGGCGACTTCGCGCGACAGGCCGGACGTGTTGGAGGCGACGACGGTTTCGCCGGCAGCCACCGGTGCCTGACCGAAGATCGATCCGGTGGTGGACTGCGCGTGCACCGGCGCCATTGCAGTGACACCGTAGAGACCCATGGCGACTGCAATGGCCAGGCTGGACGCGGAATAGGTCATGCGCCGGTTTCGGCGACCATTTTCAATGTGCTTGCTGCTTTTCATGTGTTTCCCCATTTCATCAGTGACAACTCA
>JBDTZK010000093.1:0-6970 GCA_040005195.1 Pseudoxanthomonas sp. | reverse complement strand
CCTTCGGCGCCCATGTTGCCGCCGTACTTGCTGAACGCATGGCGCACTTCGGCCACGGTGCGCACGCGGTTGTCGGTGAGGCAGTCCACAATCACCGCGACACCGCCGGGCGCGTAGCATTCGTAACGGATCTCTTCGAACTCCACGCCTTCCAGTTCACCCGTGGCCTTCTTGATGGCCCGTTCAATCACGTCCTTGGACATGTTGGACGACAGGCCCTTGTCGACCGCAGTGCGCAGGCGCGCGTTGTTGGACAGGTCGCCACCACCTGCACGCGCCGCCACGCCGATCTCGCGGATGATCTTGGTGAAGATCTTGCCGCGCTTGGCGTCGGTGGCGTTCTTGCGGCCTTCAATCGAGGGACCACGACCCATGGTGACTTCCGTACGGTTGCTTGAGACAAGCCTGCAATTATACGGGCGCAATACCTCCGCCCGCAGGTGCGGTCCATGCCCCCGACCGGAGCTTTGCCGGTAAGGCGCCTACGGGTGCAGGAAGCGTCCTTCATGGAGGAAGTGGGCCGCCTGGCGCGCGGCCTGGGCGGACAGCACCAGCCCGCTGTGGCTGCTGGCGACCACGCAATGATCGGCCAGCCCCGGCAGCCGGGTTTCCTCCAATGACACCGTGCCGTCTGATTCGCCCTCGAACCTGGCGAAGTGCATCCCCAGGCCATGCGGAACGTTGCCCGCCACCACACCGACCTGCGGCTTGCCTTCCCAACACTCGAAGCCACGCTGCAGCAGCCCTGCACTGCGACCCAATGCCGGGGACGTCCATGCATTCCCGGCCAGGCCACGGGCAGCACCACTGCCACGCAGTGGAGAGCCCAGGCATACCACGCGCGCGACGGGCAGGTCCGGCGCGCGATGCAGGGCCTCCAGTGCAATCAATCCGCCAAGACTGTGACCCAGCACCGCCGCTGGCCCGGTATCACGCAGGCGCTGGATCAGGCGGGGTACCGCGATGTCCGGGCCTCCGAACACACTGGGATAACCGAACACTTCCACCTCGAAGCCCGCATCGCGAAGACGACGCGCCAGCGGGCCAAGCCATGCCTTGGCATTCCAGATGCCGTGCAGAAGCAGGACGCGCGGCATCATGCCGTCAAGGCTCGCTCACCGGGCAGCAGCGCGGCGCAGGATGAACTCGTCATCCAGGGTGTTGCCTACCGGGAATTCGTACTCGCCAACACGTTCGAAGCCATAGCGTGCGTAGAAGCGTTGCGCACCCAGGTTCTCCGACCACACTCCGATCCACAGCGTGCGCGGGCCCTCTTTCTCCAGCCAGGCCAGCGCGGTCTCGAACAGCTTCGATCCCCAGCCGCCGTTGTGCGCTTCGCGCAGCACGTAAAGACGCTTGAGTTCGCCATCTTCCTGGGCGGCTTGTGGATGCGGCAAACCGCACGCGCCTGCGCAGGCATGGCCGACCGCTACGCCATCGCGCTCGAGAAACCACATGGCCACGGACTCGTCCTCCAGCATCTCCCGCTGCGCGGCAGGCGAATAGGAATTCAGCAGGAAGTACGCCAGATCTTCAGGCGGGTACAGGTGGCCGAAGGTTTCCACGAACGTGTCGGTGGCGATGCGCGACATCGCCACCGCATCGTCCGGTGTCGCCTTGCGGATGGCGAACGCGTTGCTCATGGCTGTTTCGGGCGGATCGAAATATGCACTTCAGCCAGCTGTGCATCCGGGACCGACGACGGGGCGCCGGTCATCAGGCATTGCGCGGTCGTGGTTTTGGGGAAGGCAATCACGTCGCGGATCGATTCGGTACCGGCCATCAATGCCGCAATGCGGTCGATACCGAAGGCGATACCGCCATGCGGCGGCGCGCCGTACTTCAATGCATCCAGCAGGAATCCGAACTTGGCCTGCGCTTCTTCGGCGCCGATACCGAGCAGCTCGAACACCGCGCTCTGCATGTCAGGGCGATGGATACGGATGGAACCGCCGCCGATCTCGTTGCCGTTCAGCACCATGTCGTAACCGCGCGACACGGCCGTCTTCGCATTGGCGCACAGATCGCTGATGTCATCCACGGCCGGCGCGGTGAAGGGATGGTGCAAGGCCACGTAGCGCTGTGCTTCGTCGTCATATTCGAACATCGGGAAATCGGTGACCCACAGCGGTGCCCAACGGTCTTCAACCAGGCTCAGGTCTTTGCCGACTTTCAGGCGCAACGCGCCCATGAAGTCACTGACGGTGTTGTATTTGCCGGCGCCGAAGAACACCAGGTCGCCGTTCTTCAAGCCAGTCGCGGCGATGAGTTCAGCGAATGCGGCTTCCGCAAAGAATTTGGCAATCGGTGAATTGATCTCACCGTTCTCACCCAGCTTGATGTAGGCCAGGCCCTTGGCGCCGTACTTGGCCGCGTGCGCACCCAGATCATCGATCTGCTTGCGCGACAGCACCGCGCCACCGGGAATGCGCAGTGCGGCAATACGACCTTCCGGGTTCGACGCCCAGTCAGTGAACACCTTGAATTCACTGTCCTTCACCAGCGCAGCCACATCCACCAGCTCCAGCGGATTGCGCAGATCGGGCTTGTCCGAACCGAACCGGCGCATGGCCTCGGCCCAGGTCAGGCGCGGGAATTCAGCGGCCAGTTCCACTTGCATCACGTCACGGAAAATCGTGCGGATCATGTCCTCGGTGGTGTCCTGCACATCGCGCTCGTTGACGAACGCAAATTCCATGTCCAACTGGGTGAATTCAAGTTGGCGGTCGGCACGCAGGGCTTCGTCGCGGAAGCAGCGCGCGATCTGGTAATAGCGGTCGAAGCCGGCCACCATCAGGATCTGCTTGAACAGCTGCGGCGACTGCGGCAGCGCGTAGAACTCGCCGGGGTGCATGCGCGCCGGTACCAGGAAGTCGCGCGCGCCTTCAGGCGTGGCCTTGGTCAGGATGGGGGTTTCGATGTCCTGGAAATCGCGCGCGTCCAGCCACTGGCGCAGCGCGGCGACCAGTTTCGTGCGGGTGCGCATCATGCGCTGCATCTCGGGACGGCGCAGATCCAGGTAGCGGTACTTCAGGCGCGTTTCCTCACCCGCGTTTTCATGCGCGTGGAACGGCAGGGGCTCCGCCTTGTTGAGGATTGTGATCTTTGTTGCGATCACTTCCACTTGGCCGCTGTGGATCTTGTTGTTCACACTCTGGCGCGCACGCACCACGCCTTCGACCTGAAGCACGTCCTCATAGCCCAGGCTGGCGGCGACCTTGAAGACTTCGACTTGTTCTGGTTCCACCAACACCTGCACGATGCCGTGGTGGTCACGCAGGTCGATAAAGCACAGACCGCCGAGGTTGCGGGCGACGTCGGCCCAGCCGCACAGGGTGACGGACTGGCCGATCAGGGCCTCGTCGATGAGGCCGCAGAAATGGGTACGCATGGGAACTCCGGAAGCGGTTCCGGCACAGTCGGCCGGAAAGCCCGCTATTTTGGGGCCGCGGCCCTGCCCGGGCAAATCGCCGCCCTCATCGGGCCTGAATTATCGGGGTGTATATTCCGCCGCACTCACCCCGCCGTCCTTGGAGACTGCCATGTTGCGCATGTTGTCAGCCACGCTTGTAGTGCTCGGTTTGCTCTTCGCAGTCCCCGTTCCCGCCCAGGCGCAGATCCAGGCCAAGGCCTACGCACCGGAGAACCTGCGGGCCTTGTCGCGTCAGGACCAGGAACGTGTCATAGGCCAGGAATATGCGGAGCAGGCACGCGGACGGCGCATCCCCGACGACCAGCTGCGGTTCTACATCGACCAGGTGAACCGTTCCAACTGGGGCTTCAGCCGGATCAAGCAGGACATCGCCACTTCGCTGGGCGGCAATGGCAATGGCGGCTGGAATCCAGGCCCGGGCCCGGGCAATGGCGCTTCAGTGCAATGCGAAAGCGACAACAACCGGCGCCGCGAATGCCGCACCGGGTTCCGTGGCCGAGCCGTGCTGACCCAGAACATCTCCCAGACCCGCTGCGTCGAAGGTCAGAACTGGGGCAGCGGCAACGGCACGGTCTGGGTGGACCGCGGCTGCAAGGGCCGTTTTTCCGAAGGCTCTACGGGCAGTGGCAACGGCAACAACAATGGCACCGTCCGCTGCGAGAGCCAGGATGGCCGTCGTCGCGAGTGCAATACCGGTTTCCGCGGCAACGCCGTGATCAGCCGCCAGCTCTCCAGCACCCGCTGCGTGGAAGGCCAGAACTGGGGCCAGCAGCGTGGCGCGGTGTGGGTCAGCAGCGGCTGTCGCGCCGAGTTCGTCCAAGGCAGAGGTAATGGCAACGGCAATGGCAGCTGGAACCCCGGCAATGGCAACAACGATTACAGCGTGACCTGCAGCAGCGCCAATGGCCGCCGCAGCACCTGCGCCTGGACCAGCCGCAACCGTCCAGCACTTGTCCAGCAGCTGTCATCCGACGCCTGCCGTGAAGGTTCCAGCTGGGGCTATTCCGGCAACCAGATCTGGGTGGACCGAGGCTGCCGCGCGCGGTTCGGCGTGCGCTGAAGCGTTCGCCTTGCTCTCATGAAAAAAAGCCGCCCCAGGGCGGCTTTTCCAGTTCAGGGATTCGCGCCCCAAGGTGCTGGCGGCGTCGCCACCGGACGGGTCAGGTCGAAACTCACCCGGAACAGGCGTCCACCGGGGCGACTGAGTTCATACACGAACTCCGAATCAGGCGTGATTTCCATCGCCCACGTATTGGTCAGCGACGCCGGCATGCCTTGCGCATTGAACATGGCGACAGATTAGGCATCCACCGGGAATTCCTGGCGTTTCGCAGTACCGGCATCACGGGTGTCACCACCGTACATCGTCGTGTCATCCGGACTGCCATCGGCATGGCGATGGTCGTGCTTCAAGCGCAGGCCAGTCCCTTGCCTGGTAATGACCCAGGTGCGCGAATGATCGTCACCGACATGGAAGGGAACCCGCAGTTCGCCCTCGTTGCATTCGCGCACCTGCATCACCAGTGCCTTGCCTTCGAATGGATCCGGCGTGGTCGATGCGGGCGTGTTGGTGACTATCTTGCCGGCGAACGACTGGCCGCACAGGGTTGCGATGCGGTAGTAGAAGTCATCTGCAGGCGTGGTGAGAACTGAAGGACGGCTGCTTTCCGGCATTTCAGGCGAGGTCGTGCAGGAAGCGAGCAACCAGGTGACTGCCAGCAGGCTGTATTTATTCATGCGCCCACCCTAATGGAGGCATTGACCGTGGATCAAGCGCGACCCGTCCGCTGGTCATTACCGCTAAAGCCGAAGGAATCCCGACGATGCCAGCGAGTGAACTCGGCGACTTCAGGCGATTGAGAGGCAGAGCCAGCCGATTCAGGACTGGGCGGCAACAACGGCCTTTACCTGCCGACTCGCCCGGCAGCCGCAACCCTGCAGTCCAGACTGCAATTGCTTCAGGTCGAAGATGAGGACGAGGAAGAAGGCGCAGCAGCGGGTGCTGCAGGCTTGGACTCGGCCTTGCTTTCAGTCTTCGGCGCACTTGCTGTTTCGGTCGCGGGCTTGGCATCGCCTGATGGCTTGCTTTCCGACTTGCCGGTGCCTTCGCTACCCTCACTCAGGTTGCGTTTCTTGTCGCCGTCTTTCTTGAAATCGGTCTCGTACCAACCGCTACCGGATAAGCGGAAAGAAGGCGCGGTGACCTGGCGCTTGACCTGGTGCGCGCCGCACGACGGACACGTCTCCGGGTCGGGGTCGGACATCTTTTGCAGGCGGTCGAAACTGTGGCCGCATTCGGCGCACTGGAAGGCATAGATAGGCATAAATACGGGAAATTTTCTCTTGGCTGCCCTTGATATGGAGGCAGAAAGGGCCGACTCAACGTCAGCAGGAAGGTCGCCAGCTCGTATTTGAGCAGGATAACTCGAAGCCGTGCCGGCAGGTGCCGGGGCATTGCCATATGTGAAGTAGGGCGTGCAGGCTCCGGATGCGCAGACTTGCACCGAAGGCCTTGAATAAACCCGTTCGCTTACATACTGACCCGGGGATTGATAGGCCCTGAGATACATCTCTTCAATGCCGTAGTAACGGTCCCATGTCTTCAGGAATGGCTTGAAATAGCGAACCTGATTGCGGGCGCATGTGTTTGCCCCAGCCGCCAAAGCCTCGCCGCAGTCGCGCACCTGGATTGGATTGGATTGCCCGAAGGTTGCCCGCGAACGCATATCGAATATGGCATTCCCCAATACCTGCCACTGGCTGGGCGTGGACAATGTCTGAATACCATTCTCACTGAAATCGTCTCGCCCGAAGCCATCATCCAGGCGGACAATGTCCTGCAAGTAGTCGAGTCTCGGATAAGAAGGTGGCACCAATGAATGACCGCTTCGCCAGTTGCCTATGGCTAGCGCAGGAGTCAATTCTCCAGAAGTTTCGACCATTGCCAAACTCAATCCGGCCAGCGTTTCTTCCGGGCTAGTGCCGTGCTTGGCTTTGGCGAGATAGACCACTGGACCCAAGCTTCTGTATTGGCCCTTCAGACGCCAGAATGTGGTCTCGGCATAGGCGTTGTTCACACTGAGTACCCCACTGGCATCCATGGTCCAGCTGAAATTCTGAGTGCCCGATGCCTGCAGCGGCGCTAATGATGCACTGACCTTGTCTCCGTGTTCGAAAGTGGACCCATTGCCCCCTACATAGCCCGGACTGAAACGATGCGTCACATAGCCACATTCCTTCAAAGCGCCAGGAAACAACGCGTTACTTGACGACTCGCATATCCATGGCAGAGACCTTGATCCGGAATACCAGCCATCGGTACGGGATACAGCCGCAAGGGCCGACGCGGACACCATGTGATAGTCCTGCACCTGGGTCGGCGGATCCGATCCGTAAACGGGATTGTCGCGCCACACAGATTTAACCACCCACACGCTGACAGTATTGCCAAGGCTCAAACGTCGAAAGGTGCGTTGCAGGCCTTCCCGGAGAATCAAAGCACCGTATCCAGGTTGGTCGCGAAATTGCGGCCTGACC
>JBDTZK010000092.1:0-7067 GCA_040005195.1 Pseudoxanthomonas sp. | reverse complement strand
GAGTTCAAGGCGATTCGCGCGGCAAGCGATGCCTCACGCCATCCGGACTCGTCTTTGTAGGCGCTGCGCATGCTGCGAGCAGCGGTGGGGTACCCTCGCGCTAGGCGCCGGTTGCGATAGTGCAGTCGCAGCTTACCCAGCTCCCACGAAAGAACTGGCGTTACTTCCAGAGGTTGGGTTCCTGGCGTGTGGATTGTTTGGGCATGGGCACCACGCAGAAACGGTGGCCGCTGGGGGCTTCCATCACCCACCAGCGTTCGCGTACGAATTCGATGCGCTTGGCGCCGAGTTTTTCCAGCCGCCTGACTTCCGCCTCGATGTCGTCGGTTTCGATGTCCAGGTGTATGCGTGAGGGGTGCGACACCTTCTGCACTTCGATGTGCAATCCGCCTGGCCCTTCATCCAGCAGGGCGTACAGGCCTTCTCCGTCTTCGTTGTCATTTTCGACTTTCAGGCCGAGCGCGAGGCTCCAGAAATCGGCAGACGATTCCAGCGAACCACGCTTGCAATCGATGATGAAGCCAGCCAATCGGCTGCGGTGGGCCATGACAGTCTCCAGAACGGGAATTCAGCGCTCCTGCATGGACCGCGTCTACAGGGACAGGGCCAGGTCGTCGATCATCGCCTTGAGGAAGCGCGCAGCTTCGCCGCCCGTTGCGGCGCGATGGTCGAAGGTCACCGACAACGGGATGATCTTGTGCGATTCGAAGCCGCCCATGATCGGCATGACCTGGTGGCGCGCACGACCTGCGGCCACGATGGCCACGCACGGCGGTACCACCACCGGTGTCGCATAGCGCCCCGCGAACATGCCGAAGTTGGACAGCGAGATGGTATAGCCGCTGAGTTCGGACGCCGGGATGCTGCGGTCTTCGACCTGTGCACGCAACCGGTTGATGCCTTCGCGTATGCCGCCCGCGTCCAGGATGTCGGCATTGCGCAGCGCCGGCACGAACAGCCCATCGTCGGTATCGACGGCGATGCCGATATCCACCTGCGGATGCAGCGTGCGACTGAGTGCGTCGCCATTGAACCAGGCGTTCAAGGCAGGGACCGCCTTGCACGCACGCACAATGGCGCGGATCAGGCGAACGGTCACGTCGTTGCCCGGCACCCACGCATGCACGTCGGCGTCATCGTTGAGTGTGGTGGGTACGACTTTGGCATGCGCGTCGGCCATCACCCGTGCCATGTTGCGGCGAACGCCCTTGAGTTGTTCCGGTTGGCCGCTGACCGACACGCCGGGCGGCTGGGTGCGCATGGGCTTGCCGGTGGCGGAGAGTGGGGTGCGCTCACGCGACTCCCTTCCGGAAGGTGCTGGGGATATGCCCTCACCCGGCACGCTACGCGTACCGACCTCTCCCGCACGCGGGAGAGGTGTTGCTGTCCTGGCGGCACTGCCGTCGGCCGCGGCCTGCTTTACATCAGCCATGGTCACCGCGCCCTCGGCGCCGGTGGCGCGTACGCGGGACAGGTCCACACCAAGTTTTTTCGCCGTCGCGCGCACGGCGGGCATGGCCTTGATGCCGCCGACGGCGAATGCCTGTTCCTGATGCACGGTGTTGGAGCTCTGCATCGCACCGACCACGGTGCCGGCATCGTCGCGTTCGGTGGCTTCACTTGTGGAAGAGGCCTCAGCGGCGACGGGGGGCGGAGTGGTCGGGGCTGAAGTCCCTCGTACAACGGGTGCGGCGCTTGCTTTCGCTGGACCATGCGCATGGCCCGTGTCCTGGCCGTCGGCGCGTTGCGGCAAAGCGGGATCGGGTTCGAACTCGGCCAGCATCGCGCCAGTGACAACGATGTCGCCGGCATTGCCCGCCAGTTTCAACACCTTGCCCGACACCGGTGACGGCACTTCGACCACGGCCTTGGCCGTTTCCATCGATACCAGCGGCTCGTCCAGGTGGATCGTGTCGCCTTCCTTGACGAACCACTCGACGATGGTCGCGTCGGGCAGGCCTTCGCCCAGGTCTGGCAGATGGAATGTCTTGCTGTCGCTCATCGGAATTCCAGGTTGAGTGGTTTGCTCGTAGCTCAGCGCTACAAAAGTTCAGATGGGTTGGTTATCGATCATTTCGATGGCGCGCGCCGGTATCCAGCCGCTTTCGCCATTCTCGTTTTCGGCCCAGCACCAGCCTTCCTGCTGGTGATGGACCATCAGCATCTCGCCGATTTCAGTCGGCAGTTCGCGCGTGTCGTAGTCCGCCTGGGCCGTGGCTTCACCACTTTCACGGTCGAACAAGGTGGCCGGAATCCAGCCGCCCAGGCCCTGCGCCAGCGTGGTCCACACGAACTGCGGCCAGTCGCTGTCGCGTTCTCCCAGGGTGACGGTGTCGCCGGCCGCGACCCGGATCGAGGGCCGGTCCGGAGCACGGTGCGCCGCGATGACACGGGCGCGCCGCATCAGCCGGCCGCCATGACGCGTTTCGCGGCAGCAACGATCTTTTCGACGCTCGGCAGGTACTTCATTTCCAGGCGGAACAAGGGAATGTGCGTGTCGTAACCGGTGACGCGCTCCACTGGCGCGAGCAGGTCATACATCGATTGCTCGGCCAGACGCGCCGCGATTTCCGCGCCGAACCCTGCAGTACGCGGCGCCTCATGCACGATCACGCAGCGGCCGGTTTTGCACACCGATTCTGCGATGGTGTCGAAGTCCAGTGGTTTGAGCGTGGCCACGTCGATGACTTCGGCGCTGATGCCTTCTTTGGCCAGCGCTTCGGCGGCTTCCAGCGTTTCCTTCACCTGTGCACCCCAGGTCACCAGGGTCACGTCACTGCCATCACGCAACACGAAACACACGTCCAGTGGCAGTGCCTCGCCATCATCCACCACCCGTTCCTTGTACTGGCGGTAGAGACGCTTGGGCTCCATGTAGATCACCGGGTCCGGGTCGCGTATCGCCGCCAGCAACAGGCCGTAGGCGCGCTGCGGCGAAGAGGGCATGACCACGCGCAGGCCGGGCACGTTGGTGAAGATGGCTTCGTTGGCTTCCGAATGGTGTTCCGGGGCGCGGATGCCGCCGCCCCAGGGCACGCGCAGCACCATCGGACAATGCAGGCGACCACGGGTGCGGTAACGCATGCGCGCGGCATGGCAGATGATGTGATCGACCATGGGATACACGAAGCCGTCGAACTGCGCCTCGGCCACCGGCTTCATGCCCATCGCGGCCATGCCCACGCTGAGACCGGCGATGGTGGTTTCATCCAGTGGCGTGTCGAGGATGCGTTCGGAGCCGAAACGCTGCTGCAGGCCTGCGGTGGCGCGGAACACGCCACCATTCACGCCGACATCCTCGCCCAGCACCACCACTGATTCATCGTGCGCAATTTCCCATGCCAATGCCTGGGTGATCGCTTCGATCAGCGTGATGGGCAGGTCGGCTTTTGCGGGCGCGGTTCCCATTCCAGTTCCCGTAGTGCTTGTAGACGTAGAAGCCGCGACTGCGTTTTTTGCGGTCTCCACATTCATGAGCGCGGCTCCCGCGTGGATTGCTCCAGCGCAATGGCCGCCGCACGTTGCGCCAGAAGTTCGGGTGGCGGATCGGCATAGAGATAATCGAACATCGCCTCGACCGGTTGCACCGGCGTTTCCAGGTACGCATTGACCTCGATATCGACAACGCCGCCGCATTCCTGCTTCCACGCGGCTTCTTCGGCTTCGCTCCACAGCCCCTGCGCGGTCAGCCAGGTGCGCATGCGTGGCACCGGGTCGCGTTCCCAGGCTGATTTCACTTCGGCATCGTCCCGATAACGGCGCGCGTCATCGGCGGTGGTGTGGTCGCCCAGGCGATAGGTCACGAACTCGATCACACTGGTGCCCTGTCCGCTGCGCGCACGTTCGCCGGCGATGCGCATGGCCTCGAGCACGGCAATCAGATCGTTACCGTCCACCTGCAGGCAGAACACGCCGCCGGCGATGCCTTTCTGTGCCAGCGTCTGCGCACCGGTCTGCGCCGAACGCGGCACCGAAATCGCCCAGCCATTGTTGATCACGCACAGCACCAGCGGCAGTTCATACGCACCGCCGGAATTCAATGCGGCGTAGAAATCGGTTTTGGAAGAACCGCCATCGCCGCAGGTGCTGACGGCGATGCGTTTTTCGCCGCGCAGTTTGAATGCCAGTGCCGCACCGGCCGCATGCAGGCATTGCGTCGAGATGGGTACGCACCAGGAAAAATCATGGCGCGGCACCGCGAAATCGTTGCCGCGTTCGTCGCCGCCCCAATACAGCAGCACTTCGCGCGGACGTACCCCGCGCATGAACTGCGCGCCGTACTCGCGGTAACTCGGCGCGAAAGTATCTTCCGGCAACGTAGAGGCGCCGATGCCGATGTGGGTTGCTTCATGCCCCAGGCAGGACGCATACGTGCCCAGCTTGCCGGTGCGTTGCAGGGCGACGGCCTTGGTGTCGAAGGTGCGGACGAACAACATCTGCTTGAACAGTTCCTTCAGCCGCGCTGTATCGCGCGCAGCTTCGGGCAGGTCGTCGCGAACGGCTTTTCCGTCCGGGCCAATGTATTGCAGGTAGTCGATCTGGAATTGCGCGGCGATGCTCATCGCGTGATGATCCTTGAATCGCGTACAGCGAAAAGAGAGTGCCGACATTTTAGGGACGACCCGTTATAAAACTGTCGTGCGGCGCAGCAATACGCGCTGCCATGGACGCGTGAAAACCTCCGCCCCATTGTCCGGGGTTGCTGCTGCGGCAACCGCCGGTGGCAAGTGCGGGCAGGAGGGAACCGTTACCATGCGCAACCCAGGGTTCACAGGTTCGGCATGAGCATTCAGGACAACCAGCGACCGCTTGAGGCGGGCATCCACACGGACCTGGCCGGGCGCATGAGCTATGGCGGCTACCTGCGCCTGGATCTGCTGCTGGCGGCGCAGCGACCGGCTTCCGATCCACCGCATCACGACGAAATGCTGTTCATCATCCAGCATCAGGTGTCGGAGCTGTGGATGAAGCTGATGATCCACGAACTGGGTGCGGCGATCGTGCACCTGCGCAATGACCGGGTCTGGCAATGCCAGAAAACCCTGGCGCGGTGCAAACAGGTGTTGCGGCAGCTGACTGAGCAATGGTCGGTGCTGGAGACGCTGACGCCCTCGGAGTATATGGAATTCCGCGGCACCCTTGGCGCGTCTTCCGGCTTCCAGTCGTTGCAGTACCGCACTATCGAGTTTCTGCTGGGCAACAAGAACGCGGCCATGCTGAAAGTGTTTGCCCACGACCCGGAAGGCCAGACAGGACTTGAGTCGGTGTTGCGCGCACCCAGCCTGTACGAGGAGTTTCTGGCCTACCTCTCGCGCTTTGGCCATGCGGTCCCGGCACATCACTTGCAGGGAGACTGGAGCCTGCCGCATGTTTCCGATGCCGCCCTGCTGCCGGTGTTCGAGAAGATCTACGAAAACACCAGCGTCTACTGGCGCGAGTACGCGCTGTGCGAGGACATGGTGGACCTGGAGACCCAGTTCCAGCTGTGGCGCTTCCGGCACATGCGTACGGTGATGCGCATCATCGGCTTCAAGCGTGGCACGGGCGGTTCCAGTGGCGTCGGTTTCCTGCGCCAAGCACTGGAACTGACCTTCTTCCCGGAGCTGTTCGAGGTGCGGACGATGATAGGCGACAAGCCCGGATCGCCTGTTCAGGACTACTAAGTCCTTGAAATAAAGGGTTCTGTTTGACGCCAAGCGCGCGGTCCGTGATGCTCGCCTGTCCCGCACTGTATTGCGGATACCTATTCCCGTACTTGAATGCCTAAGGGGGCACCTCAATGAGCTCGATCATCCCCAACGCCGCGGAACCCGCCGGCCCACCGCTTGAGGCACCCTCCAGCGGCAATCCGCTGCCGCCGAACTACGGCCAGTTCCTGGGTCATCCCAAGCCGCTGTGGATGTTGTTCATGACCGAGTTCTGGGAGCGCTTCGCGTTCTACGGCATTCGTTGGGCGTTGGTGCTGTATATCGTCGCCCAGTTCCATGGCGGCAGCGGCACCGGCCAGGCACCGGCCACCCAGACTTACGGTGCTTACCTGGCGCTGGTCTACGCGGCCGCGATCTTTGGCGGTTACGTGGCGGACAGGGTGATCGGCTACCAGCGCTCGATTCTGCTGGGCGCAGTCATCATGGCGGCCGGTCTGTTCATGATCGCCATGCCCAATGAGCAGGTGTTCAAATTTGGCCTGGCCACCATCATTGCAGGCAACGGTCTTTTCAAGCCCAACATCTCCACCATGGTCGGCAAGCTCTACGCCGTGACCGATGGTCGCCGGGACTCCGGTTTTACGCTTTTCTACATGGGTATCAACCTGGGCGCGATGATCGCACCGGTACTGACCGGCTGGCTGGCCTCTTCGGTCTTCGGAACCGACCAGATGCCGGCATACAAAGTGGTTTTCATTGCGTCGGGCGTGGGCATGCTGGTCAGCCTGGTGTGGTTCTGGTTTGGCCGTGCCCAGTTGCTGGGTGTGGGCCAGCCGCCGCAAGGTGCCGAAGGCAACAGTCGCGTGATCTACACCTTCATTGGCGCGCTGTTCGCGGTTCCGGTGATCTACTTCCTGTTGTCGCTGGGCGCCAACGTGCTGCAGTGGGTGCTGACCGCGATGTTCATCGCGCTTGGCGTGCTGTTGCTGGTCGAAGGTATTCGCGAAGGCAGCAAGCAGCGCGACATGGTGATCGCGATGTTGATCATCTTCGCGTTCAACGTGTTGTTCTGGTGCTTCTTTGAACAGGCGGGCAGCAGTTTCACGTTCCTGGCCGATGAGATCGTCAGCCGCAACCTCGGCGGATGGATCTTCCCGGTCGCCTGGTTCCAGTCGGTGAATTCGGTGGCGATCATCACCTTGGCGCCGTTGATGGCGTGGCTGTGGGTCGCCATGGGTCGTGCCAATCCTTCCATCCCGCGCAAATTCGGTCTGGGCCTGCTGTTCAATGGCGTGGCCTTTGCGCTGCTGTGGTTCGCGCTGTCGGCGCTGGTCGATGACTTCGGCAAGATCCCGTTCTGGACCTTGTTCATGGTCTACGTGATCCAGTCGGTGGGTGAGTTGTGCCTGTCGCCGATCG
>JBDTZK010000091.1:0-7082 GCA_040005195.1 Pseudoxanthomonas sp. | reverse complement strand
AAGTGCCTTACAGCGCATCACGCGAACTGTTGATGGACATCCTGCATTACGGCGCCGATGCCGAAATCACCGCGCCGGCAGTACTGCGCGAACAAGCCAAGGCACTGCTGGAGCTTGCACTCAGCAACTACGGTCGCTGAGCGCGCGGCGCTATCTGCCACTATTTTTTCGGTGCCGCGAATCCGGGTTTTCCCAGCTGTTCTTTCAATTGCGGCACGCGAACCAGCGGGGTGGTGTCTACGCCGTGGCCGCGCATCTTGCCCACTAACTCGGCGTACTGTGCATCGCTGATATCGGCAGTACTGGCGAAGATCCAGGCCAGGTCGCGACCGGGGTAGTTGATCAGCGCCCACGAGTAATCGGGCGCCACTTCCAGGATGTTGAACTTGGTGGGGATGATGCCGAAGAACCAGGTGGTCCAGCGCCGGTTTCCAGTGGCTTCCTTGACGGTTGCTTTCGAGTCCAGGGTCTTGACCGGTTCGGAAAATCCTTCCTGATAAACGTAGTGCACTGCAATTTTGCCGTCGGCGCGCAACGTGTATTCGTCACGGCTGGCGACATGGCCGCGCTCGCCGATATACGGCACGTGCGCGATCACATGCCAAGGCCCCATGAAACGGGACAGATCTATCGCGGCGGCGTGTTCGCTAGGCATGTTCTGGCTCTTCGAGGCAAGGGGGGCAAGGATCAGTAAACCCATCAGGAGGACACGCAGGGCGTGGGTGGGGGGCATGTCACGGCTTCGCTGCGAGGATTGGGGTCAGGCTAGGCGTTGACCGGTGAAGGCGATGTTGCGCATCGGTCGCAACTCCTGAGATGGGTCGCCCGCAGGCTGGCGCTCCCGTACAAGGAGCCACCAACATGTCGAATTCCTCACGCAATCATCAGGCTTCCGGCCAGCCCGATCCGCAGCTCGAGCGCAACCTGCGCCTGGCGCTGGGGGTCGGCATTGCGCTGGTGATCCTGTTGCCCATGGCACGCGGCGTCAGTGAGTGGTTGGGCTGGATGCCGATGTGGCTGATAGGTATGCCGGCGGTAGCGCTGTGGTCGCTGCATCGCTTCCGGTTGCCGACTGGCGTGAGGGCGGCCAGCGCGCGTGGGCCAGCGCGCCGCCGCCGTTCAGGCGCGCAGGCCCGGCGCCGGGTGGAGCCCGCTCTGAAGCGGTTTTCGCGCGCAGCCTGACCTTCGGCAGGTGCCCGGCCTGGTGGTGCGTGTTAGCGTGAAAAGTCGATCTGAATAAGTGAGACTGCATGTTGAAACTTGCCCACACCTGCCAAGCCCTCGCAATGGCGGCAGGTTTTGTTGCCGCTGGCAGCACCCTTGCCAAAGAGACTGCTGCTGTGACCGATGACCAATACGCCTGGCTGGAAGACGTGACCGGCGATAAATCGCTGGACTGGGTGAAGGCCCGCAACGCCAAAAGCGAGGCAGAAATTGCAGCCACGCCCGAGTTCAAACAGCTGGAAGGCAAGCTTCTGGCAATGCTGGACTCCGACGCCAAGATTCCCACCGTGCAGAAGATGGGCGGGTTCTACTACAACTTCTGGAAGGACAAGCACCACGAGCGCGGAATCTGGCGGCGTACCACGCTGCAGGAATACCGCAAGCCGCAACCGCAGTGGGAAACCATTCTTGACCTGGATGTGTTGAACAAGGCCGAAGGCGAGAACTGGGTCTGGCACGGCGCCGATTGCCGCAGGCCCGACTACACCCGTTGCCTGATTTCGCTCTCGCGCGGCGGTGCCGATGCGGACGTGACGCGGGAATTCGACATCGATTCGCGCCAATGGATCAAGGACGGATTCTTCCGGCCCGAAGCCAAGGGTGGGCTGGGCTGGAAGGATGCCGACACCGTCTACGTGTTCACCGATTTCGGCCCGGGCAGCATGACTCCTTCGGGCTATCCGCGCATCGTCAAGGAGTGGAAGCGTGGTACCCCGCTCAGCGCGGCCAAGGTGGTGTACGAAGGTACCGACCAGGACATGTATATCGCCGCCTACCATGACGACACGCCTGGCTTCGAGCGTGATTTCGTCAGCCGCACCATCGCCTTCTACAACAACGAGCTTTATCTTCGCGGCGCCGACGGCAAGCTGCTCAAGATTCACGCCCCCAATTCTGCCGGCAAGGGCGTAGTCCGCGAATGGTTGACGCTGGAATTGCGCGAGCCGTGGGAAGTGGATGGCAAGACCTATGCGGCCGGCACGTTGCTGGCGACGAAGTTCGACGACTTCATGGCGGGCAGGCGCGATTTCGATGTGCTGTTCGAGCCCACGCCGACCACCTCATTGGCCGGCGCCACCTGGACGCGTGATTACGTCGTGCTCAACGTGCTGGACGATGTCAAGAACAAGCTGGTCGTACTGAAACCTGACCAAGGCCAATGGAAGAAGAGCGAGTTCGCCGGCGCGCCTGCGCTGGGAACGATCGACATCAGCGCGGTCGACAGTGACGAAAGCGATGCGGTCTGGATGACGGTCACCGGCTACCTGACTCCGACCACGCTGATGATGGCTGAAGTCGGCGGGCCGGCGTCTGCGGTGGAGGTGATCAAGACCATGCCGGCCTTCTTCGATGCCTCGAGTGAAGTGGTGGAACAGCATTTCGCCACGTCCAAGGATGGCACCCGCGTGCCTTATTTCCTGGTCCGTCCGAAGGGGCTCACCTACGACGGCAGCGCGCCGACGTTGCTGTACGGCTACGGTGGCTTCGAGGTCTCGTTGACTCCCGGATACTCGGGCGGCGTAGGCATGGGTTGGCTGCAAAAGGGTGGTGTGTACGCCGTGGCCAACATCCGTGGCGGTGGCGAATACGGACCGCGCTGGCACCAGGCGGCGCTGAAGCAGAACCGCCACAAGGCCTACGAAGATTTCGCCGCCGTCGCGCAGGACCTGATCGCACGCAAAGTCACTTCGCCCGCGCACCTGGGCATCCAGGGCGGCAGCAACGGCGGCCTGCTGACAGGCAACATGCTCATGCAGTACCCGGAGCTGTTCGGCGCGGTGGTGGTGCAGGTGCCGTTGCTGGACATGAAGCGCTACAGCCACCTGCTGGCGGGTGCATCGTGGATGGCTGAATACGGCGACCCCGATACCGCTGACTGGGAATTCATCCAGAAGTTTTCGCCCTACCACCTGTTCGATGCCGGCAAGACCTATCCGCCGACCCTGTTCATGACGTCCACGCGCGACGACCGCGTGCATCCGGGCCACGCGCGCAAGATGATGGCCAAGATGGAAGCGGCAGGCAAAGACGTGCGCTACTACGAGAACATCGAGGGCGGGCACGGCGGCGCAGCCAACAATGCCCAGTCGGCGCATATGAGCGCGCTGGCCTACACCTTCCTGTGGCAGCAACTTGCCAAGTGATGCAGTACCAGACCTGAAAGTGTTCCATCATCCCGGTATGACGCCGGGATGATGGTTTTGGGCGCGCAATTTCCGTTGCATTCAACCGAACCGGACCCATAGACCATGAAACCGACTCCTTTCCTGCTTGCGGCTGCCTTCCTGATGACCAGTACCCCCAATACCGTCCTTGCACTCGATGCCACGCCACCCGACGCGGCGAAGAAGCCGCATGAAGTGAAGGCCCCATTCGGCGCCACCCGCAATGACGATTACTACTGGTTGCGCGACGACAAGCGCGCGGACAAGGCCATGCTGGCCTACCTGGATGCAGAAAATGCGTACACCGATGCAGTGCTGGCACCGACCAGGCCGCTGCAGGAGAAGCTCTATAACGAGATCGTTGGCCGTATCAAACAGGACGATGCCAGCGTTCCGTATCGCGAGCGCGGTTACTGGTACTACACGCGCTTCGAAGCCGGCAAGGACTATCCGATCCAGGCGCGTCGCAAGGGCACTATGGAAGCGCCCGAGGAAATTCTGCTCAACGTCAACACCATGGCCGAGGGCAAGGGTTATTTCAGCGTAGGTGCGGCCGAGGTGTCGCAGGACAACCAGACGCTCGCCTGGGCCGATGACGAGGTTGGCCGCCGCCAGTATGTCATCCGCTTCAAGAACCTGGCGACCGGTGAAATCTACCCGGACACCCTGATCAATGCAGCGCCCAATGTCGTCTGGGCCGACGACAACAAGACATTGTTTTATGTGGAAACCGACCCGGAAACCCTGCTGACCGTGCGCGTGAAGAGCCATGTGCTGGACACGCCGGTGTCCGCGGACAAGCTGGTCTATGAAGAAGAGGACGACAGCTTCTATATGGGCATCTGCCGCACCCGTGATGACCGGTTCATTTGCATCAGCGTGGAAAGCACGGTGTCTTCAGAGCAGCGCTGCGCGCCTGCCGGTGACCCGTCGGTCTTTACCGTGATGGCGCCGCGCGAGCGTGATTTTGAATACAGCGCCGACCACCTGGATGGCCGCTGGGTGATCCGCACCAACTGGAAGGCGAAGAACTTCCGCCTTGTCACCGCGCCGACCGATACCACTTCCCGTGAGCAATGGAAGGACTGGATCGCCCACAGCGAAGAGGTCTACATCGAAGGCTTCGAGCTGTTCGACGGTTTCACCGCGATCAGTGAGCGCTCGCACGGGCTCGAGCGCCTGCGCCTGCTGCGCGCCAATGGCCAGCAGGAATACGTCAAGGCCGACGAGCCCGCATATTCGATGGGCATTGATGTCAATTCCGAATCTGACACGCCTTGGCTGCGTTACAGCTACACCTCCATGACCACGCCCGCCACAACCTATGAGTTGAATGTGGAAACCGGTGAGCGCCGGCAGCTGAAGCAGCAGGCGGTGATCGGCTATGACGCCAGCCAATACAGCACGGAACGTGTCTGGGTGGACGCACGCGATGGGGTCAAGGTGCCGGTGTCACTGGTGTATCGCAAGGGTTTCGAAAAGAACGGCAAGGCCGCGCTGTTCCAGTACGCGTATGGCAGTTACGGTTTGTCGATGGATCCCGGGTTCAACTCGACCGTGGTCAGCCTGCTTGATCGCGGCGTGGTCTATGCCATCGCCCACATCCGCGGCGGACAGGAAATGGGCCGTGACTGGTACGACAACGGCAAGCTGCTCAACAAGAAGAACACCTTCAACGATTTCATCGATGTCACCGATGCGCTGGTCAAACAGGGCTACGCCGCGCCTGACCGCGTCGCCGCCTCTGGTGGCAGCGCGGGTGGCCTGTTGATGGGCGCCATCGCCAACATGGCGCCGCAGAAATACCGTGTGCTGGTGTCGCAAGTGCCGTTCGTGGATGTGGTGACCACGATGCTGGACCCCAGTATTCCGCTGACCACCAACGAATACGACGAGTGGGGCAACCCGGAGCAGAAGCAGTACTACGACTACATCCTCACCTACTCGCCGTACGACAACATCCGCGAGCAGGCCTATCCGGCGATGTTTGTCGGCACCGGACTATGGGATTCGCAGGTGCAGTACTGGGAGCCAGCCAAGTACGTGGCCAAGCTGCGCGATGAAAATACCGGGACGCTGCCGATCGTGTTCCGCACCAACATGGAAGCCGGGCATGGCGGCAAGTCGGGCCGTTTCCGCAAATATCGCGAGGCAGCGGAATATTACGCCTTCGCGCTGGCGCAGCTGGGTGTTGCCGAACCCACGACAAAATAATCCTGTGAGGTTGGAGCGGTCCTGCATGGCTATCATGCGGCCATGATCAGGCGTTCGCGTTTTCGTTGGGCATGGTGGTTGCTGGCGTATGCGAGCCTCGGCACGGGCATTGTCGGCATATTCGTGCCGGGCCTGCCGACGACGGTGTTCATCCTGATCGCAGCCTATGCCGCGTCCCGTGGCTCAGACCGGTTGCACCGGTATCTGCTTCAGCACGCACGGTTCGGACCCACAATCCGCAACTGGCAGGCCAATGGCGCCGTGTCACGTCGGGCCAAGTGGGCGGCTACCGGGACCATGCTGCTGTGCGCGGCCATGCTGCTCGCCATCATGCTTGTATCAGGGTCGCATCGCGTGTGGATGGCGGCACTGCCGATGGGATGCATGGCAGCGGTTGCCGTATGGTTGTGGCGGCGTCCGGAACCCGGCCGCTGACCCTGCCGGTTCATGCCTATCTGGCTATACTCCGGCCATGGACAAATCACTTCGCATTGCACTCGCCGCACCCATTCTGATTGCGCTTGCCGGCTGTGGCGCCAAGGGCCCGCTGATCCTGCCGGAGAAAGCCATTCCCATTGAAGCGCCTGCCGACGAACCGACCGACAACACGCCGCAGATCGACGGCGCAGTCACCACGCCGGCCGACCAGGAAGCAGAAGACGCTGTCGAGGATCCTGCGCCTCCCGCTGCGAATGACTGACTCTTCGCCTGGAGTCGCCAGGCTGCCGTTCTCCAAAATGCAGGGGGCCGGCAATGATTTCGTGGTCCTTGATCTGCGTAGCGGCATGCCGCCGCCCGAGACGGGCTTGGCCGCGCAGCTTGCCGACCGGCATTTCGGCGTGGGCTGCGACCAGATACTGACTATCGAGGCGCCGCGCAGCAGCGACGCAGTCGCGTCGTATCGCATCTGGAATTCGGACGGCTCCACATCGCAGCAGTGTGGCAATGGTGCCCGCTGCGTGGCGGCGTGGCTGCTACGCGACGGCACGGCGAAGGGCGAGCGGTTTCGTGTTGACAGCCCGCTGGCCACGCACGACGTCGCGCGCCTCCCGGATGATCGTTATTCCATTGCCATGGGCGTACCGCAATTCGACCCGGTGGCGATTCCCCTGGCGGGATTTGCTTCAGCTGATCACTGTTCGGTGCAGATAGACGGCCAGACCCTGGTGTTAGGCGCCGTGTCCATGGGCAATCCGCATGCGGTGATTGAAGTCGCCGACATCGACCTGGCGCCGGTATCGAGGCTGGGCCCGGCGCTGCAGGCCAGCGCGGCGTTCCCGCAGTCGGCCAACATCGGTTTCGTCCAGATCGTGGCACGTAATCACCTGCGCCTGCGCGTGTACGAACGCGGTGCCGGTGAAACGCTGGCTTGTGGCAGCGGTGCCTGTGCGGCAGCGGCGGTGCTGATGCGGCGCGGCGTGGTCGACCGCAGCGTGAACATCACCTTGCCCGGTGGCGACCTGTATATCAGTTGGCCCG
>JBDTZK010000090.1:0-7089 GCA_040005195.1 Pseudoxanthomonas sp. | reverse complement strand
CCCACACCGACGAACGCGATGAGAAAAGCGATCAACAACCAGGCGGGACTGGAACGTTTCATGGGATCGGCAAGCGTGGCGGCAAGGCCAACAGCCTACCGCAGGGCGCGTTGAATGCCATCACGCCTCCCCGTAGAGCGCGGGGCTCGCCCCGCTGCTCTTCCGAGCATGCCATGGCGATACGGGGAGCGCAGCAAGCTACGCTCTACGGAATCTACTGCGGCGGCGGGACGAACCCGCGTTACCAGATAGTCAATCGAACAACGCCTGGATGGCGGCCAGTCCGGCGCTGGCGCGTTCCTTCTTGCTGGCCGCATCCAGTTCCGGATCAGCGCCATCGCGCTGCAGTTCCGACTGTGGCAATTCGTCGAGGAAGCGACTGGGCTTCAGACGGATGCGATCGCCGAAGCGGCGCGTCTCGCGGTTGTGGCTGAGGTAAAGGCCCTGCTTGGCGCGGGTGATGCCCACGTACATCAGGCGGCGTTCTTCTTCCAGGTTGCCTTCTTCCAGACTCATCTCATGCGGCAAGGTGCCGTCCTCGCAACCGATGATGAAGACGTAGCGGAACTCCAGTCCTTTGGCGCCGTGCAGGCTCATCAACCGGACCTGGTTGCCACCATCATCCTTGTCGTTGCGCGACAGCAGTGCCAGCTGCGCGGCCAGATCGCCGGCCGTGCCACGACCACCCTCGAACCAGTCGGCCAGTTCATCCAGATTGGCGCGACGCCGCGCAAATGACGCATCATCCTTGCACTGCGCGCGCAATTCGGCGAGCAAGCCGGAGCGCTCCCCCAGGCGGCGCACCAGGTCGGCGGCAGACAATTGCGAGGACTGATGGCGCAGGTCGCGCAGGATGTCGTTGAATGCACTCAGGCCGTTGGCCGCGCGTGGCGTCAACGCCTTCAAGGCACCCATCGATTCGGCCGCACGCGACATCGGCAACTGCGCGTGCTGTGCCATTTCAGCCAGTTTGGCCAGCGACGTCGCGCCCACTTCACGCTTGGGCGACTGCACCGCACGCAGGAATGCCGCGTCATCGTTCGGGTTGATCACCAGCCGCAACCACGACAGCGCGTCCTTTACTTCCTGGCGTTCCAGGAACGCAGTGCCGCCAGACAGGTGATAGGGAATGCGCAACAGCTGCATCGCCTTTTCCAGCGGGCGCGATTGGTGGTTGCCGCGGAACAGTATGCAGAAATCGCTCCAGGGCGCCTCGCGCGCGATGTGCAGGAAAGAAATTTCAGCGGCGACTTTTTCCGCTTCGTGGTCGTTGTCTCGGCATTCCCAGACACGGATGCGGTCGCCGTCCGGCTGGTCGCTCCACAATTTCTTCGGGTGTTCGTGCGGGTTGTTGGCGATCAGGGTGTTGGCGGCGCGCAGCACGCGGTTGCTGCAACGGTAATTCTGTTCCAGCTTGATCACCTGCAGGGCCGGATAGTCCTGCGCCATCTGCAGCAGGTTGTCGGGGTTGGCGCCGCGCCAGGCATAGATGCTCTGGTCGTCGTCGCCCACGCAGGTGAAATCGCCGCGCGGACCCGCCAGCACTTTCAGCAAACGGTACTGTGCGTCGTTGGTGTCCTGGCATTCGTCCACCAGCAGGTAGCCAATGCGTTCGCGCCACGCGGCGGCGATCTCCGCATCGTTCTCCAGCACCTGCACCGGCAGGCGGATAAGGTCATCGAAATCCACCGCGTTGAACGTGGACAGACGCGCCTGGTAGCGGGCATAGAGTTTGGCGGCCTCCTGCTCACGCGTAGTCTTCGACGCGGCCAGTGCTTCCTCTGGCGACAGGCCCGCATTCTTCGCGCGCGAGATCAGGTTCTTGGCTGCGTCGATCGCGTCGTTCTTTGCGCCCGGCATCAGGTCCTTGATCTGGGCGTTGCTGTCGTCGGCATCGAAGATGGAAAAGCCGCGCTTCAAACCCACCGCGGCATGTTCAATCTGCAGGAACTTCAGTCCCAGCGCATGGAAGGTACACAGGGTCAGGCCTTCGGCCGCCTCGCCCTTCAGGCGCTTGCCCAGGCGCTCGCGCATTTCCTTGGCCGCCTTGTTGGTAAAGGTGATCGCCGCAATGCGCTTGGCCGGTACCCGCCCCGAGGTGACCAGATGGGAAATCTTTTCAATGATCACACGGGTCTTGCCGCTGCCGGCGCCCGCCAGCACGAGCAGCGGACCTTCGCAGTGCCTGACCGCGTCGCGTTGTGGTTGGTTGAGGGAGTTCATGCAGGCGCGCATTGTAGCGGGCCACCATGAACTTGCGAGTGCGTGATGAGGCGTGCTGCGTTCTTTCGCTTTCGCTCGCCCTCCTGGCGAAAGCGGGGACACATCTGCGTTTTCCCCTGCATTTCTGCGATAGAGCAAAAAATAGCAGAATAGACCTCGTATTTCCCTGTGGATGACGCGCAAAAGCGGTTACGCTTTCTTCGATTCCTGTTCCTATTTTCGACTCCATGGCCAAACTGTACTTCTATTATTCGGCGATGAATGCCGGCAAGACCACGACGCTATTGCAGTCAGCGCATAACTATCGCGAGCGTGGGATGCGGGTGGCGATCCTGACGCCCAAGCTGGATCACCGGGCCGGCAGTGGCGTGGTCGCTTCGCGCATCGGGCTGAGTGCCGAGGGCGTGGCGTTTGATCGCGATGCCGACCTTGAACTGCTGGTCACCCAGGACATTTCCAGCCAAGGCGCGCTGGATTGCGTGTTGGTGGATGAAGCGCAGTTCCTGAGCCGTAGCCAGGTCTGGCAGCTGAGCGAAGTGGTGGACCAGTTGCGCATCCCGGTGTTGTGTTACGGATTGCGCACTGATTTCCGCGGCGAGTTGTTCGAAGGCAGCCAGTACCTGCTGGCCTGGGCCGACGAACTGATCGAGATCAAGACCATCTGCCACACCGGCAAAAAGGCGACCATGACCGTGCGTGTGGATGCCCAGGGGCATGCGCTGCAGGACGGGCCCCAGGTCGAGATCGGCGGCAACGAGCGTTATGTGTCGGTCAGCAGGGCCGAGTACAAAAGAATCGCACGCGGTGAAGGCGCGATCGATCCGCTGCAGACGCCGTTTCTTTTTCCTGACCGCTAGCGTTGCAGCTCCGGTGCAGCGTCATCGGCAGACGTTGCGGATCGCCTGTACTTCGCGTGTTATCGCGCCGCCGTCTGGGCGCACCGTGTGCAGTTCTGCAAGCAGTGCATCCAGCTCGCGATGCGCGCGTTCCGCACGGCCGGTACGGCAACGGATTTCAGCGGCATAGGCACGTGCGCTCCAGTGCAGTTTGCTGGTTTCGCTGTCCTCGCCTGGTTGCGCTGCAAGCGTTTCGAGCATGGCCAAGCCTGACGACGCCTGGCCGATGCGCCCCTGGTGCCTGGCCATGGACAGCTCGGCAAAAAGCGTGCGTGGATTCTGCGGGCCCAAACCCACCCGGGTCAGCTTCACTGCGCGGTCGAAGTAGGGCGTGGCCTGTTCCAGCTTGCCCTGGCTGGCCAGCACTTCGCCGATCAACCGATCAACCTCACCCACTGAGGCATCGCTGGCGCCGTATTGCGTTGCGCGCAATCCGCGTGCTTCCAGCAGTGCTTTCAGTGCCTCGTCATCGCGCCCGGCACCATGCAGCACCATGCCGTAATTGAACAGGCCACCATGCAGGCTTTGGGACCCGACCGCGCCACGCCAGATGCGCACGGCTTCGCCCACGTCGGTGATGGCGTCGTCCATTTCGCCCAACTCGTACGCGATCACGCCACGGGTGTTCAACGCCAGTCCGGTTTCACGGTGGCTCGATCCCAGAGCCTGCACGGTAAGCGCGTACAGCGGCAGGATCTGTTTTTGCGCTTCCCTGTATTGCTCGTGGTCGACCAGGATCGACACCAGCAACCGCCGGATAGTCAGCGTGACGGGGTGTTGCGGGCCATGTACTTCCTCGGCCATGACCAGTGCCTTGTGGAAACTGTTGCCGGCTGTATCGGTCTGGCCGCGCAGCCGGAACAGACGTCCGCGGCTGATTTCAATCTCCACCGCCAGCGGACTGCCGCCGCTGGTGTATTTGCCCAGGTGTGCCAGTGCCTCGTCGTAGCTTTGCAAGGCGGCGTCGGTGCGGCCCATATCGCTGTTGATCAGACCCAGGTCGTAGAGGTTTTCCGCCACGCCCACCTGATCTTTGCTGGTCTGGCGCAGGGCAAGAGAGCGTTGGTACAGACCTTCGGCGGCCTGGCGTTCGCCCACCATGCGCCGGCAACGGCCATATTGGGAAAGAAAATCGGCTTCCTGCACGAGCAGTGCCTGGATACCCCGAACCAGCTTTTCATG
Organism: Pseudoxanthomonas sp.; assembly: GCA_040005195.1. GTDB lineage: Bacteria > Pseudomonadota > Gammaproteobacteria > Xanthomonadales > Xanthomonadaceae > Pseudoxanthomonas_A. The sequence goes on along the minus strand of JBDTZK010000090.1, from coordinate 2,788 downwards.
GGGCGCCATGATCTGCAGGCATTCCTCGGAACGGTCCAGCAAGCGCAGCGCACGCCCATGCAGGCTGACCGCCTCAAGTCGCAAACCGGTTGGCACCACGCCCAACTGGTTCAACAGAGTGTCCTGCCGTTCGGAAAGCACGCGTGCTTCCTCGTAGTCGCCCAGGCCAATGCGCAGGCGCGCAATCACGCCGAGTAGTTCGGCATGCGTCAGCGGCTGGTCGGCCAGTTCGCGTTCACCGCGCCGTTCGCCGGCCAGCAACAGTTTGCGCGCATCGAAGATGTTGCCCTGCTGGGCCGCGCCGGCATTGTCGAACAGACCGATGACGAAATCCTGCATGGCCTGCGCACGTGCCGTTTCGCGCATCGCCTGGCGGCTTTGCCAGACGCTGGCCGCCAGCGCCGCCAGCAACAGCGAGGCAATGACCGTGCTGCTGATCAGCGCCAAGCGATGCCGTGACATGTACTTGTGGACGCGATACCCCCAGCTTTGCGGGCGCGCCATGACCGGTCGCCCGTGCAGGTGCCGCTGCAGGTCCTGCGACAGGGCCTCGACCGACGCGTAGCGGTGCTCCGGCAACTTCGCCAGGGCCTTGAGCGCGATGTTGTCCAGGTCGCCGCTGATCTGGCGTGCCTGGCGACGCGCGCTGGGACTGTGGTCGCGGCCGCCATCGGTGGAGCGCTGCGAGGCGACCGAAGGTTTCTGTGGCTCCACCGCCAGGATCGCCTGTTCCCACTCGGCATCGGTCTGTCGACGCAGCCGGTAGGGCTTGGCGCGCGCCAGCAGTTCGTACAGCACCACGCCCAGCGAATACACATCGGTCATGGTGGTGACCGGCTCGCCACGCACCTGTTCCGGCGCAGCGTAGTGCAGGGTGAACGAGCGCACTTCGGTGCGCGGATGCGGCGAAGCGGTTTCGTTGTCGTCCAGCAGCTTGGCGATGCCGAAATCCAGCAGGCGTACTTCGCCCGTTCCCGAGACCAGGATGTTGGAAGGCTTCAGGTCGCGATGCACGATGAGGTTGGCATGGGCGTGGCTGACCGCATCGCAGACCTGCAGGAACAGCCTGACCCGCGCTTCCACCGACAGGCCATGGCGCTGGCAATAGTCGGTGATGGGAATGCCCTGCACGTATTCCAGGGCCAGGTAGGGTTGGCCTTCGCTTCCGATGCCGGCATCCAGCAGCCGCGCGATATTCGGGTGTGCCAGCCGCGCCAGGATTTCGCGCTCGCGGCCGAAACGCAGGCGCAGGTTGGGATCGGCCAGGCCGGGTCGCAGCAGTTTCAGCGCGACCTTGCGCTCATACAGGCCGTCGGCCCGCTCCGCCAGCCAGACCATGCCCATGCCGCCTTCGCCCAGCACCGACTCCATGCGGTAGGGACCGACCATGGTGCCGGCCTGCGGCTGCCCGGGTTTGTCCAGCAGCGGCTGGGCCATGAACTCATGGCTGCCGTCCTCCAGGGCGAGCAGCTTTTCCAGTTCGTCAGCCAGCCCCGGGTCTTCCTCGCGCAGGATCTGCAATTGCGCAAGGCGCGCGTCGCCGTCGAGCTCGAGCAATACGTCGAGCAGCGGGGACAGGCGTTGCCAACGTTCGACGTCCATGGGTTTCGCTGGGCCTTGCCGGGTTCAGTCGTCCTGCATCGCCGCCAGCAGGAACAGCCTGGCTTTCTGCCAGTCGCGGCGGATGCTGCGCTCGGAGCGCTGCTGCAGTTCGGCGATCTCCAGTTCCGACAGGCCGGCGAAGTAGCGCATCTCCACGACCTTGGCCAGGCGTTCGTCGGCCGCGGCGAGTTTGTCCAGCGCGTCGTTCAACGCCAGCATGTCTTCGTCCAGGCGTAGTGGACCTTCCACGTCCTCGGGAATTTCGGCCACGCGTTTGAGATCACCGCCCCGCTTGCGGGCCAGGCGGCTGCGCGCGTAATCCACGACCACGCTGCGCATGGAAGATGCGGCGTAGGCGAAGAAGTGCGCGCGGTCGTCAAACTTGGCCTTGCTGCTACTGCCGATCAGCTTGAGATAGGACTCATGCACCAGCGCCGTCGCATCCAGCGTGTAGCCATGCTGGCCCGACAGCTGCCGGCGGGCCATGGTGTGCAGTTCCTGATAGAGCGTGGACAACACATGGTCCAGTGCCGTGCGGTCGCCGCCGCGCGCCGAATCCAGCCATACCGTGATATCTGCCGCGTCCGCCATGGTCGTTCCCCGCCAATCAGTGGGGGAATATAGCGTTAAACCGCCTTCCCGGGCGTAAGCACCGCCGCGCTCAGCGCTGGCAGTGGCCACACCAAACGCTCGCGCGTTGGCCAATGCTGGCGAATTTGAGCACACGACCACAGTTTGAGCAGGGCTGCCCGCCGCGACCGTAAGCCGAAAGTTCCTGTTCGAAATAACCGGGCGCGCCATCGGGACTGATGAAGTCGCGCAGCGTTGTGCCGCCACGGGTGATGGCATAAGCCAGGATGTCCTTGGCTGCCTGCGCCAGCCGCTGGTAACGTTCGCGCGACACCTTGCCGGCTGCGCGCAACGGAGAAATGCCGGCGCGGAACAGGCTTTCGGCCGCATAGATGTTGCCCACGCCTACGACAATGCGCTGGTCCATCAGGAAGGTTTTCACGGGCGCCTTGCGTCCGCGGCTGCGTTCGAACAGATAGTCGCCGTTGAACGCATCTGACAAGGGTTCGGGCCCGAGTGCCTGCAGCAGTTCGTGGGTTTCGCCAGCGGGTTGCCACAGCAGGCTGCCGAAGCGGCGCGGATCGTTGAAGCGCATCACCTGGCCGGAGCTGAGCTG
>JBDTZK010000089.1:0-7159 GCA_040005195.1 Pseudoxanthomonas sp. | reverse complement strand
TCCGCGTCAACGGGCTAGAACCCGGCCTCGTCGCCATATCAACCATACGAATCACAAAGGAGCGCGTTGTGCAAATGTCAGACATTTTGTTCTGCACTACTGATTGGTCGCAAGTCGAAAGAACTGAACACAAGGGAAAAAGAGGGCTGGCTTACTGGCGCACCAAGTCGTTCGGTGGCATTCGCGTCCGCATGGTTGAATACACGCCCGGCTACTTTGCCGATCATTGGTGTGTAAAAGGGCACGTACTCTTGTGCCTTGAAGGTGAGCTTCACACAGAGTTGGAAGATGGCCGCAAGTTCACGCTCGCGCCTGGAATAAGTTACCAGGTGGCGGACAATGCCGAACCCCACCGATCTTATACGGCAGTGGGCGCCAAGCTCTTCATTGTCGATTGAAAGAGTACTTGACCATTCCATCGAGTTGGCGGGCCAAAGCCTGTTCGCGCTCCTTGTCATGGCTGCCTACGTCAAATGCTAAGGCTGCACGAGACCGCTTACTTATGACAACTGACTTCTTCTCACCTGCTCTGTTCGTTGCGCTCACGGCATTTGCCGTTGGTGTCGCAAGCCCTGGTCCAAGCACCATGGCCATCATGGCAACTGCGATGTCGCAAGGCCGACGCCAAGCAATCGCGCTTGCAGCCGGCGTCGTTTGCGGTTCACTCATGTGGGGCTTGGCAGCCTCGCTTGGGCTTTCCGCTTTCATGCAAGCGTATTCGTGGGGATTGCTTCTTCTGAAATTCTTAGGTGGCTTGTACCTGCTTTTCCTGTCCTGGAAGGCGGCGCGTTCTGCATTGGCAACGGGCTCACCAAAACTAGCCGATAGCGTAGACGTATGCTCGAAATGGCGGGCGTTCAGCAGCGGATTGGGCATGCACGTCTCAAACCCGAAGGCCATCTTTGTCTGGCTTTCAATCGTCGCACTGGCCCTTCCACCTGGCGCAAGCAAAGAGCATGCCCTGGGAGTGGTTGGGTTTTGTGCCTCAATTGCTGCCATCGTCTTCTTTGGTTATGCGTTGGCCTTCTCTACGGGCATTGCTCGAACAATTTATTCAAAAGCTCATCGTTGGTTGAACGCAACGCTGTCCGCTGTGTTTGCAGTCGCTGGCGTAAGGCTATTGTCGTCGTGCAGTGCGCCCTAATGTGTCGCCCAATCCAAACTTTCATATCGCGCCGGTTTGCGCAATGTCAGAAACCAATAAGCTGCCTATCTTTGAAGGGCTCTCATGTTTAGCCACGTAACTGTCGGATGCAACGATCTGGAGAGAGCTTGCGCCTTCTACGATGCTGTCCTCCTTCCGCTCGGTCTGCGCAGGCGCGCCGTAATGTCCGATGGTGGTCCTGCAGCCGCTTGCTGGGTCTTACCACAGGCTACCCTTCCACGCTTTTACGTCTACACGCCGTTCGATCGAAAGCCTGCGACCGTCGGAAATGGTGTCATGGTTGCGTTCACAGCGCCGTCTGCCGAAGCGGTGAATCGAGCCTATGCAACTGGCATGGCCTCTGGAGGAACAGACGATGGAGCCCCTGGTCCTCGCCCGCACTATGGCGCTGGCTACTATGGCGCCTATCTCCGCGATCCGGACGGAAACAAGGTTCATATTGCCTTTCGCGGCGACCTGCAGCTATCTGGGTAAGTACCAATAGGTGCCGCCTAACCACTCCGTCGAGAGCTCGTCGACAGGAGTTTTTGCACATTCGCGGACGTTCCGCACGTTTAGTGTTGGACCAGTTGTCGCGAAGCCAAGGAGTAACGATGAACGATGCATATATGCAAGCATTTGCGATTGACTGGATCGACGCGTGGAATAGCCACGATCTGGAGCGGATTCTTCGTCACTACAGCGAGGACATCGCGGTAACGAGTCCGTTTGTTGAAATGATCGTGGGCCCCGGACAAGGGACCATATCGGGCAAGTCGGCGTTACGAAACTATTGGACAGCGGCTCTTACCAAGTACACCGATCTGAAGTTTGATCTTTTTCGTGCGTATCCTGGCGTCAACAGTGTCGTCGTTCACTACCGAAGTGTTGCCGGCTTTTTGGGCATGGAGTTCATGCGCTTCGACGGACACGATCTAGTTTGTGAAGTGCGGGCGCACTACGCGCCCGAAACCAACGAGTCAATGGTCTAGAGGTTTGGAGTTGCCCCGTTCTGGTGGACACCTATCCTCTTGAGAGAAGGCGTCCATCAGACCCGCCGTCGCTTTTGATACCAGCGATTAGTTCGTCGAGAAATTGGTCGCGAGTCGACCGCTAGATGGTGCGTTTTGGAAAAGTTCACCATGCTCGCCCAATGCAACAGCAAAATCTGTCGATGTTCAATTGCTGATCGAACTATGTAGCCTCACCTCATTGAGGTCGCGCCGACACTGCGCGATAACTGAGTTGGCGCAATCGTGCCGGTCGCACTAGCGTGTTTCGAAGTCAGATTTGAAGATCGCGTCGACGCCGCACGTTGGATTGATCATGATAGCCCCCTCGAGGCCGACGGCGACGCAAAGGGATCCTGTCGTGGCGATCGCAGAGAATTGAGCTAACGAACCCGTGTAGTCCGAATTCCAAACCACTCCATCAATCGATTGGAGAGCTATGCCGAAGCCACCCACGGCAATAAATTCGCCGCCGGTCCATACCACGCCGGTAAGGCCGCTAGCATAGAAGACGTCCAGGGGCGCAGGCCGAAAGGTCCAGTTCAGACCGTCCGGTGAAGTGGCAATGACGCGTGGATCAATGGGGATTTGGCCGGCGTCGCCAACAGCGACAAACACGCTGCCGTTCCACGTCACACTCAACAGTGCAGGACCGGCAGCACCTGGCGCTAACTGAACTCTTTGCCATACTTCCCCGTCCGGCGAGCTGAAAATTGGCGTTGGCCCGCTGCCGACCGCAACAAACTGATTGCCGCCCCAAGTTACGCCGATGATGTTATCGCCCGCCACGGAATGACTTTCCCGAGCTATCCAGTCAGCGCCATTCTCGGAACTGAGGATGAAGCCTATTCCCGGACCTGTCGCAAGACTGCCAGGAATCTGCCCGACGACGGCGAATTCATTCCCACCCCATGCTATGCCGTGCAGGTTGGCTTGCGTGCCCGATGATTGGGAGATCCAGATTTCTCCTTCGACTGACGTGGCAATCGCGCCCTGATCGCCCACGGCGACGAACTGATGATTGCCCCACGCTATTGCGTTCGGGGAAAACGCCAATATTGATGGCAGCACGTCCCAAGTAGTTCCATCGGCCGATACAAGGATCGAACCACCATCGCCCGTGGTGACGAACTTTTGCCCGCTCCATGCGATGCTCGTCAGCGTTTCCTGAGTGAGTGAGGTGGAAACAGTTGTCCACATCTCTCCGTTCGGCGACGCTATCTCGGCGCCCTGAATGCCGAATGCCACGATCGTGCTCGTGTTCGCCGCAATGCTGTAGAGGTCATCCCCGCTTCCGGATGCCTGTGGCGTCCATTGGCTGCCGTCGAGCGAAGTGAAAATAGTCCCACCGCCGCCCACCGCTATGAAAAGACCGTGCGCCCACACGACGCTGTAGAGGATCCCACCGTCGGTTCCTTGCGCACTGGTCCAGGTAACACCGTCATTCGATATCAATATCGCACCGGCCTGGCCTGTGGCTGCGAATCGGCTGCCGCTCCATGCAATGGAGTCGAGGTTGTCTTGCGATCCGGAAGTTTGCGCGACCCAGTTGACGGCGTCTGCCGAGGTGAGAATTGTTCCGTAAAAGCCAACTGCGACAAATTGCTGACCGTTCCATGCAATCGCAAAAAGCTGAGCGGTAACACTCGCCGGAACTTGGCGCGGGGTCCAGTCTATTCCGTCAGGCGATGTCAGAATAACGGCGTCGCCGCTGTCGGGATCGCCGAGCCAAGTTCCGCCTACCGCGACAAACTGATTGTCTGCCCACGTAACTGCCCACAGAGTTTCTGTCGTTCCCGATGCGCGAGCGGTCCAATTGACGCCATCGATGGACGTGCGAACGTCTCCGGAAAATCCAACCGCCACATATTGGCTTCCACTGGCGGCGATCGCGTGAAGAGAAGCAGAGCCGGACGGGTGACTCGACCAGACAATCCCGTCGGAGGATGTATTGATCTCGCCCGCATCATCCACGCCTACAAATTGATGGCCATCCCAGATCAGAGCCGTTGTGAAGTTGCCGTTGGGCAGAGGGTTTGCCCATTGCCACTGCGATTGCGCAAAGGCCAACTGGATGTTGGCGAGCAAGAGCGAAAGAAGACTGCCGACGATGAGGCTAATGTGGGTGTTTGTTTTCATGAAATTTCCAATATTGCACCGAATTGGAGACAAGATTTGCGCCTCAGTCTCGGACCATCGTGCAAGCGGCGTGGGCCAGCTCGAACGCTTCCCGGCTAGGATTTCATATCCACGCGATCGACGACTTCAGCGCTCCGCCTGCCTCATCGAGACGGTCCGTGAAAACAGCGTTTGGGATATTCGGTTGAGAGTCCACCCAGGTGAACGAATCCGTGATTGGAGATTTTCAGACGGGTTTCCGCCACGTACGCGTGTTGCACTCAGCGTCCGTCTACACAAAGGCCAGAAGACCGGCGGACAATTTCACAATGCCCGCAAGCATCGGGACAAATCGGCTGTGCTCTTCATCATCGCGAGTTTCATTTTTTAGGGAGGTCCCGACGTACAACGTTATTGAGGAGCCCTTTACGCCATCTGGACATGCGCCTGTACGTTGAGCGAGTTCCGCTACGACGACGACACTTGGTCGATTCGGTATTGAATTGCGTGTCGCAAAGTGCATCAAGAATTCGTTCTACGTCGTTTAGCACGGCACACGCCATCCCAACCGGGTGCTCCGCCGCACCCTGTGAGTAGTCGTGGTGGTGCCACGCGCGATTCTGAAATCGCTACCGATGAAGGAACCTCGCACACCAAGACCCGGGATATTCCGTCCCGGATCACGTGGAAGGCTGAAAAACGCGGCGCCCTCGAGACGGGCGTGATCTCGACGGACGCCGGCAAAACCTGGATTCCTGTTCGATGCGCTCTTCCCGAAGCATAAGGGCTGATTATCTTTGCCGCAAAAAATTTATTAGGAGCACTCGCTATGCGTAGCCCGAAAACTGCCGCTGTTCTCTTGTGTGGAGCCGTACTAATGAACGTGGTTCTCGCAGCCGCTGCCGCCAATGGTGTTGAGGAGTCGACTGAGTTAGCCCCCCAGCACGATTCCTACTTCCTGCGCAACTCTGGTCGCGTTAACGTAGCTACCAAGGAGCAGCGCACGTTGCTTGCAAGCATCCCCGTCAACGAGAGCGCAGTGTTACGTGCGCTATATGATGGGACTGGCGGTCCAAACTGGATTCGTCGGAATGGCTGGCTCGCCTCGCGCAATGAGTGCGAATGGGAAGGCATCAGCTGTGATAGCCAGGGGTCACATGTAGTCAGGATCAACTTGATAGCGAACAATCTGCGCGGTTCGTTGCCGTGGGATCTTTTCTCAAATCTGACGAAGCTGCAACGTTTGACGGTTAGCGGAAACAGTATCGGAGGTCAGCTCCCCACTTTTGCAGGATCGCAAGCACTGCTGGAAGTTGACGTAGCCAACAACCAGTTTACCGGGTCCATTCCATCATTTGCCGGTTTGACGCAATTGCAGTTCTTCTCCGCTTACTCCAACCAATTGTCTGGTTCGATTCCGTCGTTGACAGGAGTGGCAAACCTTGCGGCCTTGGATCTCAGCGAGAACAAACTCACGGGTCCAATTCCATCCTTGACTGGATTGACGTCTCTGGAGGGTCTTGAAATCGACGATAACCAGCTTACCGGATCGATTCCATCATTGAACGGCTTGACGAGCCTGCAGTTCTTCTACGCGCAACTCAACCAGCTCACAGGCGCGATTCCATCGCTGGCCGGTTTGTCGAGTCTTCGGTTTTTTCGTGTTGGCTTCAATCGGATTAACGGCTTAGTTCCAGCCGTGCCCGGCAGTGGCACGCTGGTCAGTGGAGCCTCGAACTTATGCCCGAATCCATTCGACACGACGCAAAGCCCTAATGATTTCGCGTGGGACGCTGCGACTGGCATCTCTCCATGGTGGGGCGAGCACGGCGGCCGATGCGATATTTTGTACGAAGGCAGCTTTGAATAGTTTGGCTCGGACACTTCATGTGTCCGCCACATACCAACTCGATCGTTTGTCCATTACTGTCGGAGGCGACAACGTGCGAATTCCGTGTTCCGAATTCATTTCACGAGTTGTCAATTCCTGAAACTCATTCGCAGGACATCACCAACTTCCCTTGCACTGCAAAGCGCTCGAAGAATTCGTGCGCTCGACGAACGGTTTCTACTGAAAATGATCCGACGTTCGTAACGTGGGTTGGGCGCAGAGCGCCGCTATTGAACAGCTCCGCCAATTTTCGCAGGATGGTCTGATATTTTTCCCAGTGGACCCACTGCCCATTAGCGAATACGCGTTACCACCCACGGCGTGAAACGAGGCATTTCTATGGAAGAGATGTTCGAAATCGCCTTGGCTTTGCGCATCAGTGATCGAGGCAAGGTAGCCATCTACGGCTAGAAGTTGGCAGCAGGCTGAAAGCATCGCGCCGCCAACATTGTCGAGTACACAATCGAAAGGTCCGCCATTGCTTGAGATGGCATGCGCGATGAAATCGTCGTCGCGATAGTTCACGATATTGTCGGACGTCATGCCGCACTTTTCGATCAGGTACGCGCGACTCTTCGCGGACCCGGCCGTTGCTTTCAGTTGTTCAATGCCCTGATGTCGGGCGAGCATGGCAAGTATTCCGACCCCGCCGGCTGCGCCTGTAATGAATATCGAGCTGGATGTGCGCGCACCGAATTTCTCCAATGCCAGGCTTGCCGTGATGCCCGCGACCGGGACGGCAGCGGCTTGATCGTGCGTCAGCGTGTCTGGTTTTTTGGCAACCAGTTCCGCAGGGACGCTCACATACTCGGCATAGGTCCCGTCGCTCGCGAGGTTGCACAGGCAACTATAAACCTCGTCACCGGGTCGAAAATCAGTCACGTCTTCGTGGCCAGCGTCGACGACTCCTGACAGGTCCCGCCCCTAGATAGGCGACTTCGCCATCCTGCTCTCCGGCCCGCCTTTGCGTACCTGATAGTCGACCGGATTGAATGA
>JBDTZK010000088.1:0-7245 GCA_040005195.1 Pseudoxanthomonas sp. | reverse complement strand
CACCATGAACACCACGATGGTGGACGTAACCGACATCCCCGGCGTCCAGGCGGGCGACGAGGTCGTGCTGTTCGGCAAGCAGAGCGCGAGCGAAATCACCCAGGCCGAGATCGAGGAAGTGACCGGCGTGATACTGGCCGACCAGTACACGGTCTGGGGCAGCTCGAATCCGAAGGTCCTGCGTCTTCGTTGAGCGGCGGCGTTTGCCGATTCGTCCCCGTGTCAGTGCGCCCGCGCGCGGTCAGTGCCAGTAGTTGAGAAACCCGGTAATGATCAACGCGTTGGTGAAGTCGATGAAGAACGCACCCACCAGTGGAGCGACCAGAAACGCGCGCGGTGCAATGCCGTAGCGTTCGACCAGCGTGCGCATCACTGCCATGGCGTTGGCGGTGGTGCCCAGCATGAAGCCGATGAAGCCGCCGCCCATTACCGCCGCGTCGTAGTCGCGGCCCATCAGGCGGTACACCACCCAGTACGCGAACACCGCGACCACGACGACCTGCAGTGCAAGGTTGACCAGCAATGGTGCTGCCAGCCCGGCCAGTTCCCAGAGCTTGAGATTCATCAGTGCGACCGACAGGAACAGTGCCAGGCAGACGTTGCCGATCAGGTCGATGGTCGGCAGTGACAACTTCAACCAGCCGGTGCGGTCGTCCAGGTTGCGCACGAAGGCGCCGACCAGCATGGCGCCGATGTACGACGGCAGGGTCAGCCCCAGCGCGGCGAAGCCCTTGCCGATCCACGACCCCAGCCACATTGCGACCAGGATCACCACGATGCATTTGACCGCATTGAACTCGCGACGCTCGATGCCGATCAGCGCCTGTTCTTCGTGCACGGTGAGGTCCGGCAGCGCATCCGGGTTGGCGCCGGCAGCGGGGTGTTTCAGCTGACGCCGCTGGATCAGCAGGGTGCTGACCGGCCCCCCGATCAGTCCGCCGCAGATGATGCCGGCCATGGCCGCGGCGATAGCCACGGATTCAGCGCCCACCACGCCGGCCTGTTCGAACAGCGGCGCGAAGGCCAGCCCGGTCGCCGGACCACCGGTGAGCGTGGTGGAGCCGGCGAGCACGCCAAACAGCGGATGCAAGCCGAACGCGTTGGCCACGCCGATGCCAATCAGGTTCTGGACCACCGCAAACCCGCTCGCCAAGCCCAGGAAGATGGCCACCTGGCGACCGCTCACGCGCAGCAGCGTCAGGCTGGCATTGGTGCCGATGGTGGTGAAGAAGGCGATCATCAGCGGCGCCTGCAGGCTGGTATCCAGCTGGAACGGCGTCACGCCCTGGCCATGCGCCAGCAGCACCAGCAACGCCACCAGCAAGCCGCCCACCACCGGCGCAGGAATGTTGTAGCGCTTCAGCGGCGGCAGCCAACGGCACAGCGCGTAGCCGGCGAAAAGGCTCAGGCCACCGAGGGCCAGGGTTTGTACGGCGTCCAGTTCCAGCATGCGTTGCTCCACGGTGGGCGTTTCTTCGAACGTCTGCACAGGGTCGACGATTGCAGCCGTTCAGCGCAATCCGGAGCGTGCTGAAGTCTGCTCAGCGGGCGAAGTCCGCCAGCAGCCGGTCGGCGATGCGGCCCACGCCCATGGTCACCGGATCCTGGCAGGGCAAGCCCAGCAGGTCTTCGATTTCCGCGCAGGCACGCGCGGCATTCTCGGGTGACAGGCGTGACCACTGCGACCACGTCGGGGTTGGTCAGGCGTGCGGCCTGCAGATTGGCTTCCAGACAGGTCTCCAGGCGCGGCAGCGGGTAGTGCGCCAGGCCACGCATGTTCGCACGGCCGGGTTCATGGCACAGCACCAGCGCATCGGGCTGCGCGCCATGCAGCAGGCCCAGCGAAACCCCGGCAAAGGAGGCATGAAACAGTGACCCCTGGCCCTCGATCAGGTCCCAGCCGTCGTCGTTGCGGGCCGGCGAGATCCATTCCACCGAACCTGAAATGAAATCAGCCACCACGGCATCAACGGGTACACCGGCGCCGGCGATGAAGATGCCGGTCTGGCCGGTGGCGCGGAAGTCGGCCTTGACGCCGCGCCCGCGCAGCTCGCGCTCGATCGCCAGCGTCGTGTACATCTTGCCCACCGAGCAGTCGGTGCCCACGGTGAGCAGGCGCCGCCCGGCACGCGGCACGCCAGTGCCTACCGCCAGCGCGGGCGGGTTGCGCGCATCGAACAGGTGGCGGCCGTTGCGCTGCGCGGCGGCCACCACCAGCGGGTGCGCCCCCAGGCGCTCGTGCAGGCCCGAAGCAACGTTCATGCCGGCATCGAGTGCCGCGATCACGTCGGCTACGGTTTCTTCGTCCATCACGCCGCCGGCATTGGCCACGCCCACGATCATGGTGCGGGCGCCCATCACTCGGGCCTCGACAAAATCCAGGTCGGGCAGGCCCAGTGTTGCAGCGCAGCGACTGCCGCGGCGCTGGCCCACACACCACTCCGGCCGCCAGAACGCCAGCCCGCGCGCGGTCTTGGCCGCCAGGTCGTCGCGCGCATTACCCAGGTACAGCAGATACGGCGGGGCCCATTGCGCAGGGATCTGGCTGGGGTCGGCGAAGGCGGAGGGCATGGTGGCAACACCTGGCAGAGAGGGAATAACGCGCCACGATAGGCAGGCGGGTGCCGGCCGACCAATGAAAAGACCCGTTGGGGGCATAACCCCAGGTTATGGCCCAGCGGTCGCCAACGCCGGTTAGCCGGAAAGTGCTAGATGCCCTAGGCCCGCCCGGTGGCACACTGGTGGCATGACTTCCACCACGATCCTGGTGGCCGACGATCATCCGCTGTTCCGGAGCGCGGTCATCCATGCCCTGCGGGACGCATTGCCGGGCGCGACGGTGATCGAGGCCTCGAGCGCCGCCAGCCTGAACCAGGCGCTGGACGCGCAGCCGGGCGCTGACCTGGTGCTGTTGGACCTGATGATGCCGGGCACGCACGGGTTCTCGGCCTTGCTGCACGTGCGCGGTGAACATCCGGAAGTGCCGGTGGTGGTGATTTCCTCGAACGAGCATCCGCGCGTGATCCGTCGGGCGCAGCAGTTCGGCGCTGCGGGTTTCATCCCCAAGTCGTCGCCGGCCGAATCGATAGGGCAGGCCGTGGCCGCGGTGCTGGAACGCGGCGCCTGGTTCCCGCCGCTGACGGCGGAGCGCTCCGAAGCCGATGCGACCCTGGCGGCGAAACTCGCGCAGCTGACCCCGCAACAGTTCCGCGTGCTGCTGTGTCTGGCCGATGGACTGCTCAACAAGCAGATCGCGCACGAACTCTCGCTGGCCGAGAACACAGTGAAGGTGCACGTGACCGCGATCCTGAAGAAGCTGGAATGCCACAGCCGCACGCAGGCGGCAGTGCTGGTGAAATCACTGGAGCCCGAAGCCCTGCTGTGAGGCTCCCCTGCGGGATGTATTACTGCGTGATGTACCAATGCGCGACACACCACTGCCCGGATGCACTGCTGGAATCGGGTCAGTCGTTATCGCCGGTGTTCCGGCGCGAGTGCCGCAACAGGATCTGCATCATCAGGCTGCGCAAGGCCGGCGGGCGTACCGGTTTGGACAGGAAACCCCAGCCCTGGGCCTGGGCATGTGCGCGCACGGCGGCATCGTCCTCGGCGGTGACCAGAATGACCGGCGGTGCCGTGCCCCAGCGCGCGCAGAGTTGCGGATACAGCGACGGCCCATCGGTGCCCTGCATGCGTACGTCGAGCAACAGCAGCTCGGGAGCGTTGCCGGCATCGGCCGCCCGCAACGCGTCGCCGGGCCCGGCCGCCAGCTCGACCACGCATTCCCAGCGCTGCAGCAGGGTGCGCATCGCTTCGCAGACGCGGGGATCGTCGTCCACGCACCAGATGCGCCGCGCCTGCAGCGGCGAATCGTCCAGCGATTCGGGCATGGCCACCGGTTCGGCACGCACCTGGGCGTGGTCGCCACGCGGTACCCGCACCGAGAACACGCTGCCGCGCCCCAGGTGCGAACGCAGGCCGATGGGGTGTCCCAGCAGGCGGCCGATGCGCTCGACGATAGCCAGTCCCAGGCCGGCACCGCGGTCATGGGTGACACCATCGTTGAGCCGCCGGAACTCCTCGAAGATCTCGGCCTGCAGGCTCTCGGGAATGCCGGGCCCCTGGTCGTGCACTTCAATGCGGACCGCCCCCGCTTCGTGCCTACAACCCAGCAGGATGCGCCCGCGTGGCGTGTAGCGCACTGCGTTGGACAGGAAGTTCTGCAGGATGCGCCGCAGCAGCGCTTCATCGCTGCGCACCACCGCGTGGGTGGGCACATGTTCCAGTTGCAGGCCGCGGCCTTCGGCGACGATGCGGAACTCGCGCGCCAGCGCATCCAGAAGCGGATCCAGGGCGAAGTCGCGCACGCGGGTCGGCAAGGCGCCCGATTCCAGCCGCGAGATGTCCAGCAGGCTGTTGAGGATGGCGTCCTGTGCCGTCAGCGCGCCTTCCATGTGGTCGGCGATGCGCCGCGATTCGTCGTCGGCCAGGCGCCCGCGCAACGCCGACACGAACATGCGCGCGGCATTCAGCGGTTGCAGCAGGTCGTGCACCGCCGCAGCGACGAAGCGGGTCTTGTAGCGGTTGGCGCTTTCGGCCGCCTGCGTGGCGGCGCCCAGTGCCCGCGTCCGTTCCTCGACGCGGTGCTCCAGCGCGTCGGCGAGCGAGCGCAGTTCGCGCGCGGCGTTCTTGTAGCTGGTGATGTCCGCGTAGCTGGTGACAAAACCACCGTCGGGAAGCGGGTTGCCGCGGATCTCCAGCACCGTGCCGTCCTCCTTTTCGCTCTCGCGCATGTGCGGCTTGCCACCGCGAAGGTGGTCCAGGCGGCGCTCTATCGCTTCTTCGACCGGGCCCGGGCCCAGCAGGCCACGGCTGGCGTTGTAGCGGAATATCGCCTCGATCGGCCGGCCCACGCGCAGGAGTTCGGGCGGGAAGCGGAACAGTTCCATGTAGCGCGAATTCCACGCGACCAGTTGCAGGTCGGCATCGATGATGACCACGCCCTGCGGCAGGTGCTCCAGGCTCCTGCTCAGGCCCGCATCGGCCTGGCGAGCGGCTTCAACGATGCCGTCCTGGGCCGTGCGCAGTTCCTGCGCATGTTGCTGCAGCACCGTTTCCAGTTCCTGTCGGCTGCGCTGCCGGTACGCGGACAGTCGCCGCCGCTGCTGCACGAACAACGCCAGGAACGAGAGCGCCAGCCAGCCGCCGCCAGCGGCCAGCGCGGCGCCGCGTCCTGCGGCCAGCACCGCCGAATCGTCATGCAGCAGATGCAGCTGCCAGGTTTCTTCGGGCAACGGCGTCGACTGCCACAACATCGGTTGGGCCAGCGCGGGCGAATCGACGCCCACCCTGCGCGCGCCGCCTTCCAGCGTTTGCAGCACGCGCATGCCCAGCGGCACCAGTTGCTGTTGCGCGTACTGGCGCGTGGCCGCCAGTTCGCGCCGGTCGTCTTCGCCCAGTGGCGTCAGCGTGCGGTAGCGCCATTGCTTGCGGCTGGCCAGGAAGATCACGCCATGCGCATCGGTGACCAGCACCACGTCCGGCGTCTGCAGCCATTCTTCTTCCAGCGCATCCAGATCGATCTTGATGACCACGACACCGGCCACGGCGCCGTGGTCGTCCCTGATCGCCTGGGACAGGAAGTATCCCGGTTCGCCGGTGGTCAGGCCGATGCCGTAGAACTGCCCCTTGTCCGCGCGCAACGCCTGCTGCACGTACGGCCGGAAGCTGTAGTCCTCACCCACGTTGCTGGTCGCCTGCCGCCAGTTGCTGGCGGCGAGCGCGATGCCCTGGCGGTCGATCAGGGTCAGTGTCGAGGCCCGGGTCACGCTGTTGGCGCTTTCCAGGCGCCGATTCAGCGCCGCGCGCCGCGTGTTGTCGATGGGCGCGGAAACCGCATCGCGCAACTGCGGATCAAGCGCCAGCACCTGCGGCAGGGTGCGATAGCGATCAATGCGTTGCTGCAAGGCCTGCGAATGCAGGTCCAGCTGTCGCTGCAGCTGCGCGGTCTCCTCGCCCAGCGCGCGCGCTTCGACCACGTGGTAGGCGGCCCACATCGCCAGCATCGCGCCACCGCCGACCAGGAGCACTTTCAGCAACAGCGAGCGGAAGCGGCGGATCGGCAACATCGGGGTCCAGTGTAGTAGGCACGCCGGCCCGCGCGGCAGGCACTAGTACCAATAGGCTATCGGTATATCGGCAATGCGGGGTTACAACTTCACCGCCGCCGAACTGGTGCGGCCACTGTCTCCCGAGCCCTTCATGCACCCGACCAACCCACTGCCGCCTGCCGCGATGCCCCCGCGTGTCCCGCTTTACCGGCAGCTGTACTTCCAGGTGGTGGCGGCGATCGTGCTGGGCATATTGCTTGGCCATTTCTGGCCGCACTACGGCGAGCAGCTCAAGCCGCTGGGCGATGCCTTCATCAAACTGGTGAAGATGATCATCGCCCCGGTGATCTTCCTGACCATCGTCACCGGCATCGCCGGCATGAAGCAGCTCTCCAGCGTCGGCCGCGTGTTCGCCAAGGCGATGGCGTACTTCCTGTTCTTCTCCACGCTGGCGCTGGTGATCGGCCTGACGGTGGCGCACCTGGTCAAGCCGGGCGCGGGCATGAACATCGACCCGGCGACGCTGGACGTCTCGAAGGTCACCGAGTTCACCAAGCAGGCGCACGAGATGTCGCTGACCGGCTTCCTGATGGACATCATCCCGGGGACCCTGCTCAGCGCGTTCACTTCCGGCAACATCCTGCAGGTGCTGCTGGTGGCGGTGCTGTTCGGCGTCGCGCTGGCGATGGTCGGCGAGCGCGGCGCGCCGGTGTTGTCTTTCCTTGAAGCGCTGACCACGCCGGTGTTCAAACTGGTGCATATCCTGATGCGTGCCGCGCCGATCGGCGCGTTCGGCGCGATGGCATTCACCATCGGCAAATACGGCCTGTCCTCGCTGGTGAACCTGGCATGGCTGGTCGGCACGTTCTACCTGACCTCGCTGCTGTTCGTGGTGGTGGTGCTGGGCCTGGTCGCACGCCTGTGCGGGTTCTCGATCTTCAAGCTGATGCGCTACCTCAAGGCCGAGCTGCTGCTGGTACTGGGCACCTCGTCTTCCGAATCCGCGCTGCCTTCGCTGATGGAGAAAATGGAAAAGGCCGGTTGCCAGAAGTCCGTGGTCGGGCTGGTCGTGCCCACCGGTTATTCGTTCAACCTCGACGGCACCAACATCTACATGACCCTTGCGGCGCTGTTC
>JBDTZK010000087.1:0-7359 GCA_040005195.1 Pseudoxanthomonas sp. | reverse complement strand
ATCCGTGATGCAATTGAAGCGGTGTTCCACATCTTCAAGGACTACAACCTGCGCGTACGCGAACCCGGCGGCTTCCGTCTGTATGTGGGCGCGTCAGTACGCGACTGGGGGGGCGCAGGCCGCAAGGCGAATTTCCTGGTCGCACCCGGCATCAACGAGGACCTGCTGGATACGCGTCCAGACACACTGACCATGACCACGATCCGTTCGCACGACCAGTACAACACCAGCATCTACGGATTCGATGATCGCTATCGCGGCATCAGCGGCCGGCGCGACGTGGTGTTCATGAATGCGGCCGACCTGGAGACGCGCGGACTGAAACATGGCGACCGCATCGACATCGAATCGCGCATGGCGACCGTCGATAACCAAGCACGCAGCGTGCGTGGTTTCATCGCCGTGCAGTACGACATCCCGCGTGGTTCAACCGCCATGTACTACCCGGAAGGCAACTGCCTGGTGCCGCTGGATAGTCATGATCCGAAATCCGGAACGCCGGCCTACAAGTCCATCCCGGTCCTGATTCGAGCCTCACAAGACAGGCCAGAACGTGTCGCCTGATCGCGTCAGCGACGGCCATGCTGGCCGTCGTGTCACTCAGGTGCGGGAGGACGTCGCCCACGTCATCGACGACCAGCTCGCCGAGGAAACGCCGGTCGCCGTGCACTACGACGGCGAGCCCTTCGCGGTGATGATGGCTACCCCACGGGATCTTCAGGATTTTGCCTACGGCTTCTCGTTGACCGAAGGTCGCACGACGGCTGATGACATCGTCGACATCGAAGTAAAGTACGTGCTGGAAGGCGTATTACTGGATATCCGCACGCGCACGCCGGCGCCTGTTTCCGATACGCAGCCGCGTTCCCTGCCCGGGCGCAGTGGCTGTGGCCTCTGCGGTACACGCATGTTGGAAGACGTGGCCCGACGTCCGCCGCGGGTCGGTGATGGACCGGTGTTGGGATCATCTTCGCTACAGGCAGCCCTGGCCGCATTGCAGCAACTGCAGCCGCTGAACACGATAACTGGCGCCACCCATGCGGCCGCATGGGCGGACAGCGATGGCAATCTCCGGCTGGTGCGCGAGGACGTGGGCCGGCATAACGCGCTGGACAAACTGATCGGCGCGATGCTTCGCGAACGCCTCGATCCGCAACAGGGTTTCGCCCTTGTCACCAGTCGTGCCAGCTATGAAATGGTGACCAAGGCGGCCACCGCCGGCATCACGGTGCTTGCCGCCATTTCGGCACCGACTGTGCTGGCCGTGGACCTGGCACGTGACTGCGGCCTGACCCTGGCGGGCTTCGTGCGCACGGGCCGCCACGTACTCTACAGTCACCCACAACGACTGCTGCCCCAGGATTGAGCACTCAGACGTGCAGCCCTCAGGGTTGCGCTGACGGCATGCGTCGCTGCAGATTTTCGAGATCATCCGGTGTGTTGATGTTGTCGAGTGCGCCATTGCCAAGCGCATCAAGCAACAGCACATCAGGCGCACCGAGTACATCACGCAAGCGATAACGACCCGCCGATACCTGCGACTGCAATCGCGCCAACGCGATCGGTTCCCATAGCGCACAGAGTGGTTCGGCCAAGCCATCGTGCGCACTGCGATAAGCGACGGCAACCTGATGCGGCGTGCGTGCGTCAATCAGCGCCGCAAGCGTGGCGTCGTCCAACTGCGGCAGATCACAGGCCACGACCAACCATGCCGCCGCGGGAAAGGCGTGGTGCGCGGCCAACAATCCGGCTGCCGGCCCGATCCCCGCTATCCCGTCCACCAGTCCGGGAAACTGCGCACGCAACGGCTCCTGCCGTTGTTCGTCACGCAGCGACACGAAGCAGGCATCCACATGACTGGAAAGCAGATGGAAAGTCGCCGAGAGCTGCGGCACGCCTGCCGGCGTCAGCAGGGCCTTGTCGCGGCCCATGCGTTTACTGGCGCCACCACTCAGCACAAGTCCATTCAAGGATGCCTTGGCAGGTGGGGAGGAATCTGATCCGGCACTCATCGATCCAATCTATCACCCGCGATTTCAAGCATGAAGAAATCGATTCACGATGCTTTACCGTATTCTGCAGCTTCCAGCTTCCAGAGCGCGTCGCACGGCACATGGCCCGCAAAGCACCAATATCTTCCGCACCAGAGGTAGTCGCCAGAACTTCCGGCTCACTGCGCTGGCGCCTGCTGCTGAGTGCGGCGGCGGCCATCTTCGTGGCCATGGCCATCGCCTGGGCAGTGATGGGATTGCTGTTCTCCCGGCATGCCCAACGCAGCATCGTCACCGAACTCACGCGCGAGGCGCTGGAAATCGTCGCGGGCCTGGAGCTCGCGCCGGATGGCACGCCTCGCATGCAAATCCAATCCTCCGATCCACGCTTCGAACGTCCCCGCAGCGGACGTTACTGGCAGGCAAGTAGTACGCGTGGTGCAGAGCGCTCAGCATCGTTGTGGGATGAGGCGCTGCCAGCCGCGGGCTTGGTACCCTCCGACCAATGGTCGACACGCGAAGCCGACGGCCCCTTCGGGCAACGCCTGCTGTTGATCGAGCGATCCATTCGACTGGGAACATCGAGTACGCCGGTGACGGTACAGGTGGCGCAGAACCTGTCCGACCTGAAAGCCGCAAGCGCCGCGTTCGGCCGCGAGCTGGGCTTGTTCCTGGCAATCCTGTGGCTGGCCCTGCTGCTGGCGGCTTGGCTGCAGGTCAACCTGGGATTGAGACCATTCGGACGCGTGCACCGTGCGCTCGCGTCTTTGCAACAGAACCCGGCGGCACGCATCGATGCGTCGTTGCCACGCGAGATCGCGCCACTGGCATTGGCGATCAATACCCTGGCCGATGCGCGTGAACGCGATCTCATCCGCGCCAAGCGCCGGGGTGCCGACCTGGCGCATTCGTTGAAGACGCCCTTGTCCGCGCTGCGGTCCATCAGTCATCGCGCACGCGAATCCGGTGCAACCGCTATCGCTGATGATCTGGATCGCGTGCTCGCATCGGCTGCGGCCGCACTGGAAACCGAACTGGCCCGCTCCCGCGCCGCCGCCATTCGCGACCACACCGGATCACGCGCATGTTCGCCGCTGAAGGTTACCGAGCGCCTGGTGGGCGTGATCGAACGCACCGAATCGGGCGCACGCCTGGTGTTCGAAGTAGAGATCGCCGACAAGTTGCGTTTTCCGCTGGCCGAGGAAGACCTGACGGAAATCCTTGGCGCGTTGATCGAAAACGCCGCGCGCTTTGCCCGTCGTCAGGTCATGGTGTCTGCCGATGACCGCGACCACATCTTCCAGCTCTGCGTGGAGGACGATGGCCCCGGGTTGGAAATCAGCGCCGAGGAAGCACTGATGCGCGGTGGCCGGCTGGATGAGGCAGGCCACGGCAACCACGGCCTGGGCCTGTCCATCGCCAGGGACATTACCGAAGCGAGCGGCGGAACACTGTCACTGGGCAGGTCGCCACTTGGCGGACTGCGGGTCGAATTACATTGGGTAAAGACCTAGGCCGCGACCAGAAAGGCCGCGGCCAGGCGCGTTTGTCACCAGAACGCGGCGTACAGCGCTACCAGAATCGCGACTACCGCCACTGACGCCATGTTGAAGCCATTGCTTGTCTTGTAGTCGACATCGTCCGTGCGGATGAAGTCCTTGCCCTGCGCCATCGGTGTCGCCAGTGACACGCCCACGGCCAGTGCAAGTGCCAGCAGGAATACCAGCCCGACGCGATCCATGAACGGCAACGCTGGCCATGCCAGTTTCAATGCCACCGACAGTACGAAAGAACCGACGGCAGCAGTGATCGCACCGGCTTCATTGGCGCGCTTCCAGAACAGGCCCAGTACGAAGATCACCACGATTCCCGGGGTGAAAAAGCCGGTGTATTCCTGGATGTACTGGAAGCCCTGGTCGAAACTACCCAGCAGTGGACGCGCGGTCAGCATCGCCAGGATCAACGATACCGTGGCGGCGATGCGGCCTACGCGCACCAGTTTCGCTTCGCTCTGGTTGGGACGCTGCTTGGCGTAGAAGTCCAGGGTGAAGATGGTCGCGACCGAATTGATCTTGGATGCGAGCGATGCCACGATCGCCGCGACCAGTGCGGCGAACACCAAGCCCAGAATACCGCTGGGCAGGATTGCCATCATGCTCGGATAGGCCTGGTCAGGGCGCCCCAGATCCTTGGCCAGGACCACGGCAGCGATACCCGGCAGCACCACGATCACCGGCATCAACAACTTCAGGAACGCCGCGAATACCACGCCCTTCTGCGCTTCGCGGATGTCCTTCGCCGCCAGCGCGCGCTGGATGATGTACTGGTTGAAGCCCCAGTAACTGATGTTCATGATCCACATGCCGCCGATCAGCACACTGAGGCCCGGCAGGTCCTTGTAGAAGGGATTGTCCTTGCTCAGGATCATCTGGAAGTGTTCGGGATGCGCCTGCCACAACTTGTTGAACCCGGCGACCACGCCGGCACCATCGCCGATCTTGCCCAGCGTCAATGCCGAAACCAGCAATCCGCCCAGCACCAGCAACGACACCTGCACGATGTCGGTCAGCGCGACGGCCTTGAGCCCGCCATATAGCTGGTAGGCCAGTGCGAATACGCCCAGCAGCACCAGTGCCAACATCTGGTCCATGCCAGTGACCTGTGCCACAGCCAGTGACCCCAGCCACATGATCGAGGTCAGGTTGACGAAAACGTACAGGCCCAGCCAGAAGATCGCCATCAACGTGCGGATCTTCGTACCGTAACGTTCTTCCAGGAACTGCGGCATGGTGTAGATGCCGTTGCGTAGGAAGATCGGCAGGAAGTACTTGCCCACAATCAGCAGCGTGATTGCCGCCATCAATTCGGCCGAGATATTGGCTGCGATCAGCGAAGCACCGATAGCCCACCACGGCAACGACTTGCTGGCGAGGAAGTAATCCTTTGCGGATTTCTGGTGCCCCGCTTTTTCACGCGAAACCCATTGCGCCAGAATGAAAATACCGGTCAGGTAAGTCACTACGATGGCGATATCCAAAGACGACAAGCCCATTACGCTCTCCCCTTGAGTCCTAAAGATGATGCGATTGCCCGGTCACTTGACCGGGCAATCGACCGTGGCTTGCGCTTCGTTCAACGCGCCCAGCGCGATGCGCGAAACCGACAGATCCAGCGCCGCCGCACTTTCCAGCACCGGCACCTGTATCAGCTTGCTCACGTCCGCGCCGGCGGTCGCGAAGCACTTCAATGGCACACCGACGACTTTCCACTGGCCTTGCGGCAGCGCCGCCAGCGTCTTCTGCATATCGATGCGGCCGCTGCAACCTTCGCCGCAACCCACGCCCAGCCAGACCGGTGCGGTGACCGCGCCGTCGCGGCGCAAGGTCAACTGCAGCTGCACATCGCCATTGCTCTCGCGGCTGACATCAAGCGGTGTACTGGAGACCAGCACCAGCTTGGCCGCGCTGGAACCGGACCATTGCAAACGGCGCGCATCTTCCTGCGCCTGGTGATCCACCGCGCTGAGTTTCAGGCTGCCATCGGCCAGCGCCACCGGCACCGTGGTCGCCGGCATGTTGGCCTGTGAAGCGTTGGACAATTGCATTGCCAGGCCGACGGAAGGCTTGCCCTTGGCGAAATACACGCCGCTGGCAGATTGCTCGCCGGACACACCGGACTCTTCAGGCAACGGCGCCAGATCACCCTTGTCCGCATAGGTCAGGCCGTAGCCGAATGCGAACTGCGGGTCGTAGTCTTTCTGCCCCACATTGTTCGCGTATTGCGTGGCAGTACGCGGCCAGCTGAAGCTGAGCTTGCCTTTGAAATCATGCTGCACTTCGCCATCGGGCTTGCGCAGCAGCACATCGGCGATGCCTTCGCCTTCCGAACCGGGCAGCCAGGCGGCGACGAACGCATCGGCAGCATTGATCTCGCGGTTCACCCACAACGGACGACCGCTCAGGAACACCGCTACCACCGGAATACCATCAGCCTTCAGGCGCTTGATCAGTTCCAGGTCGGCGTCGTTGCCCGGCTTGTACAACAGGGTGGAGATGTCGCCCTGGAATTCGGCATAGGGATCCTCGCCGAACACCACCACCGCCACATCCGGCTTACGGGTGTATTTGCCATCAACCGCCAGCGTGGCCACGCCACCCGCAGCCTTGGCCTGGCGCGCGATGCCTTCGTAGATGGTGTCGGCGTTCGGGTAGTCGGCGCGCTTGGTGCCGGTTCCCTGCCAGTTGAGCGTCCAGCCGCCGGACTGCTTGCCAGCATTGTTGGCACCATCGCCTGCGACCAGAATGGTCTTGTGCGGATCCAACGGCAGCACGCCGCCCTGGTTCTTCAGCAGCACCAGCGATTCACGCACGGCCTGGCGCGCCACCGCGCGATGCTCGGGCGAGCCCAGCAGTTCGAACTTGCCGCCCAGCGGCCGCTGCGAAGGCTTGCCGGCCTCGAACAGACCGAGGCGGAACTTCACACGCAGGATGCGCCGTACGGCATCGTCCAGCCGTTCCATCGGCAGCGTGCCGGCTTTGACCGCAGCCAACGCGGTTTCGTAGAAACCTTTCCAGCTGTCCGATGCCATCGCCATGTCCAGGCCCGCCGCAATCGTGGCCGGACAGTTTTCGTTGGTGCAGCCTTTGACCTGGCCGTGACCATTCCAGTCGCCCACCACGAAGCCGCCGAAATTCATGCGCCCTTTCAGCACATCGGTCAGCAGATGCCGGTTGCCATGCATCTTCTCGCCGTTGACGCTGTTGAACGACGCCATGACGGTCTGCGCGCCAGCTGCGATGGCCGGCGGATAACCAGCGCCGTGGATGCGCGACAGTTCGGCCTCATCGATCCTGGTGTCGCCCTGATCCTTGCCGCCGGTGGTGCCACCGTCGCCCAGGAAATGCTTCACAGACACCATCACATGCGAGCCATCCAGGAAATCGGACGCGCCCGGTTTGCCCTGCAGCCCTTCGACCATCCGGCCAGCAAAACTGGCCACCACGTCGGGCGATTCGGAATAGCCTTCGTAGGTGCGTCCCCAGCGATCGTCCTGCGGCACGGCAACGGTCGGCGCGAACGCCCATTCCATGCCCGTGGTGCGCGTTTCAACGGCCGTGACCTTGCCGATCTGCTGCATCAGTTCGGGGTTGCGGGTCGCACCCAGTCCGATGTTGTGCGGAAACAAGGTCGCGCCGACGATGTTGCTCTGGCCATGCACCGCATCGATGCCGAACAGGATCGGGATGGCTTGGCCGCCTTTGCCGTTGTCCATCGACGCTTCGTAGAAGGCGTCGGCCAGGGCCAGCCATTGCGCGGGCGTGGCGTCGTATTTGCCGCCGGGATCGGAATTGCCGCCGGCCAGCACCGA
>JBDTZK010000086.1:0-7392 GCA_040005195.1 Pseudoxanthomonas sp. | reverse complement strand
GGAAGGCAGCAGCGCTACCGAAGGCGAGAACACGGCATTCACCGGTGCAGCAGCCTGGCGACGCTCGCGTTCGTGGTGCACGACCAGGGTGCCGGCGACCATGTCACCGAGTCGTCGCGCGTAGGGATCTGCAAGGCAGGCCACCAGCCCCGCGGCGTACCCGAACGGCAGCATGTCCACCGTGCGCAACAGGTTGCGGGTGATCGCGGCCAACCAGCCCACCGGCGCGCCGTTGTTGCTCACCACCCGCAGGGACATGGCTTTCTTGCCGGGTGTCTGGCCCTGCCACAGGGCTTCGAACAGGATCGGATAAGCCCAGAAGATCAGGAACGTCAGGATCAGATAGAGACCCTGCCCGGCCGCGCCCAGCAGACCCAGCAACATGCCGATCAGCAACAGAATGGCCAGGCGGATGGCCAGGTCGATCACCCACGCCACCGCGCGTGGCACCGGCCCGGCGGCGGGCAGGTGCAGCGCCACGCCTTCGGGTGTAATGACCTCACGATAGGTATCCAGCATCACGCGGTGGCCGTGCCGGAAATCAAGCAGGCAATGGCTGCCATAGGCCGCTGCATGAGGGCATGGCAGCAGCCCCTGTACGAATCATGTTTGCGCGCCATGCGCCTTCCCGTGGCTTGTCTCCGTGCGTTCGACTGTAGCCGGCAATCCCGGCCTTGCCCAGCACGACTAGACTGTGGCGGTGACACAAACCTCATTGACCCGGACCTCATTGGCCCAGACCCCATTTTCGTGCCGCGCGCATTGCGGCGCGTGCTGCATTGCGCCGTCCATCACCTCGCCCATTCCGGGCATGCCCTCTGGCAAACCTGCCGGCGTGCCCTGCGTGCAACTGGACGAACAACTGCGCTGCAGGCTGTTCGGAAAAACCGAACGCCCTGCGTTCTGCGCATCGCTGCGACCGACGATGGAGATGTGCGGAAGCCAGCGCGCTGAGGCGATGGTTTACCTGGCCGCACTGGAAATCGCGACCCGCCCCTGATCGAGTCAAAACCCCGATCAGGAAATCGAACCCTGGTCGCGCTTGCCGCGAAACAGCTTGCGCACCACCGCACCCAGGCCGAGGAATGCGATCAGCCCCAGCTTCCAGAATTTCGCCAGCACCAGTCCGATCTTCGCGAACAATCCGGCCTTGGCCGCCAGTCCACCACCGATCAGCGCGGCCACGCCGTAAGCGGCCACCTTGTCGGTCGATTCGTTGTAGTCGGCATAGCGTGCGCCGGTATCGAACTCGGCCATCGGCAGCAACTGCTGCATGCCGGTCTGCACCAGGCCCAGTTCAGACATGCCGGAAATCGCATTCAGGCTGAGATATCCGCGGCGACCCAGTACGCGGATGTCGTAGTTCAGTGTGTTCTGCTGGGACTGGTCGAACTTCAATTCCTTGGCCCAGTACATCTTCTTGTTGGCCGCGTCGTAACGCGGATCGACCGCCCAGCCCACCAGGTCCACGGTGCCGTAACCGGCTTCCTTGCGCGCGGCATTGTCTTCCCGCGTGCCCTTCTGCAGGTCCTGCAGCATTTCCTGGTAATCGATCTTGGCTGCGTCCTCGTCCGACACGTAGCCTTCGTCGGCATAGGTAACCACCACCGCCCAGCTTTTTTCATCCAGCAGGCTGGGCTTTGCCGGCACGATCATGCCGAGCACGCTCTGATCGGGCGGATTGCCCCACAGGTCTTCGAGCACGCGGCGCGCGTCGGCCTGTTCCAGATAACGGAAGGCAGGCGTCAGGCGGAAATGCGCATCGGCCTGGGGCACGGCAATGTCGCCGTCCTTGAAATGCAGCGCAGCGATGAGTTGCTCCGGAGTAGTCTCCGCCGCCTTGTCCCCGGCGCGCTCTGTCTCGGGTGCCTGCGCCACCGCTGACAGCGCTGCGCCCACCAACAACGTGGCCAACAGGCCGCGAATCATCGCTTTCATTGCATTACTCCGTAGGAAGGCATCCCCATGCCCGTGCGGCAGTGTCGCGCGCGACCAGCGGCCGCGCAATATCTGACGTTATGCCGGGAACCTCATTGCCGCTGTAAAGCCGGGCTTGCCCGGCGGCAGATGGCGGCAAAGGAACCTGGAAGCGGCCCACAATTTCGGTTTTACAGCTCCCGATGCACTTCGCCGGCAGGATCGGACTGGGCCGCCAGATACTGGTCCTTCAGGCGCACGTAGTGCTGGGCCGAATAAAGCAGACTCTCGATTTCCTTGTCACTCAAACGTCGCACGAAGCGACCGGGGTTTCCCAGCCACAGCTCCCCTTCGCCGACCACCTTGCCCGGGCCGATGATCGCGCCCGCGCCTACGAAACCATGGGTCATCACCTGGGCGCCATCGAGGATGCACGACCCCATGCCGATCAGGCAGCGATCACCGATGCTGCAGGCGTGGATGATGGTGCCGTGGCCCACGGTCACGTCCTCGCCGATCAGCGTGGGATACCCGGCCTGGTTGTACGGGCTGTGGTGGCTGACGTGGATGATGGTGCCGTCCTGCACGTTGCTGCGCGCACCGATGCGGATGTGGTTCACGTCGCCACGGATGATGGTGCCAGGCCAGACGGAGACGTCATCGCCCAGCACGACCTCACCGATGACCGTGGCGGCCGGGTCTACGTAGACGCGCTCACCCAGGACAGGAAGGTGGCCGAGATAGGGACGAAGTGGATTCATGCCCGCATTGTAATGGGCAGGCTGCAGGCACCGGACTACACTGCGGCGTATGCAACCTATCGCTGATACCGATTCCGCCGAACTCGCCGTCACCCTGACCCGCCTGCGCAACGCCTGGCAGGGCAAGCGCCCGGACTACAACCAGCGCCGCGACGACCTGCAGCGCCTGCGCGAGGTGCTGAAACGCAGACTCGGGGAAATGGCCGACACCATCGCTGCGGACTTCGGCCAGCGCTCACGCTACGAAAGCCTGATCGCTGACGGTATGACGGTGCTCAACGAGATCGACCACCTGCGCAGCCACCTGCGCCGCTGGATGAAGCCGACCCGCGTCGGCGTGGGCTGGCGCTTCTGGCCGGCGCGCGCAGAGGTGCGCAGCGAGCCGGTAGGCGTGGTCGGGGTGATCTCACCCTGGAATTACCCGGTCAACCTGGCACTGATCCCGCTGGCCACGGCGATTGCCGCGGGTAACCACGTGTATCTGAAGCCTTCCGAACACACGCCGCGGACCACCGAATTCCTGCGCAGCGTGCTGGCTGAAGTGTTTCCCGCTGATCGCGTGGCAATCGCCACCGGTGGCGCGGATGTGGCGGGCGCGTTCGCGGCATTGCCGTTCGACCACCTGGTGTTCACCGGCTCCACGTCGGTCGGCCGCAAGGTCATGGCGGCGGCCGCGCCCAATCTCACACCACTGACGCTGGAACTTGGCGGCAAGTCGCCGGCGATTGTCTGTGCCGATTTCCCGGTGGAGCAAGCCGCCGCGCGCCTGGCCACCGGCAAGTGGTTCAACGGAGGCCAGACCTGCATCGCGCCGGACTACGTATTGATCGACGAAGGCCGTGCGCCCGCCCTGGCCGACGCGCTGCACGAACAGGTCCGCGCCCGCTACGGCACGCTGGGAGATTCCGCCGATTACACCCGCATCATCAACGACGGCCAGTACGCGCGGCTTGAAAGTTATCTTGAAGATGCGCGCGCACGCGGTCTGCAGGTTTTGCCGCTGGGCGAAAACGGCAAGCCCGGCGAACGCCTGTTTGCACCCACCGTCATCCTGGAACCGGGCGACGACGCGAAAGTCATGCAGGAAGAAATCTTCGGCCCGATCCTGCCCATCAAGTCCTACCGCACGCTGGACGAGGCCATTGCCTACGTCAACGCCCATGACCGTCCACTGTCGCTGTATCCCTTCAGCCATGAGCGCGCCAGCGTGGAGAAGATCCTGCGCAACACCTTGGCCGGCGGCGTCACTGTCAACGACACCGTGCTGCATTTCGGTATCAACAACCTGCCTTTTGGCGGCATCGGCCCCAGCGGCATGGGTGCCTATCACGGTCGTGCCGGATTCGATGCCTTCAGCAAGGCGCTGCCCATACTCTGGCAGCCGCGCCGCGCCGGCAGCGATCTGCTCAAGCCACCCTATTCGAAAGTGGCGCGCTTCATCGATTTCATCATTCGCTAGCTAGCGCGGCGTGCGCGCCAAGGCATTCAACCGCACCGCGACAAAGTCCATGTGTCCACTGGCGGTGCGGCGCGCCTGCTCGGCGTCACCGGCCAGGATCGCCGCCAGCAGCGCAGCGTGCTGGGTCCGCAGCTGCTGCGACACCTCCGATTGCGGTTCCAGTCCGGCCAGGCTGAGTTGCACGTGCTGGTGCAACAGCTTGAGCAGCGAGGACATCAGATAGGAAAACACGGGGTTGTGCGAGGCATCGGCAATCGCACGGTGGAAGGCGACATCGCTGCGGATCTGCTCGCGGCGGTCATTGCCCGCATAGGCAGCATCGACGGCCTCGTAGACCGCCTGCAGGCGCACCCGGTCTTCCTGGTCATGGCGGGTGGCGGCAAGCTCGGCCGTACGGCTTTCCAGCATTGCGCGGAACTCGACCAGGTCGCGCTGCAGCCGGGGATGCTGCTGAGCCATGTCCAGCCAGACTTCGGCCATGCGACGGTCGGAGGGTTCCACCACGTAGGTGCCATCGCCCCAGCGTTTGGTGAGCAATCCCCGCGACACCAGGGTACTGATGGCTTCGCGGACCGTTGCCCGCGACACGGCCAGTTCCGCAGCCAGTGCACGCTCCGATGGCAACCGCTGATCGTGGCGCAAGCCACTGTCCAGGATGGCATTTTCCAGACGCTTGGCAACCTGTTCAACCTGTGTGCGCATGACAACCGGGAATGATCTACCAAAATTGGTCTGACCAATATAGCGGGTGGCGCGCGCGGGTGGACACTCCAGCACAGCCAGCCGATGGAGCCCGCATGACCCGCCTTGAACCCGTCCAACCCGCTCCCTCGGGCGATGTCTATTTCTTCGCCAGCTGTGTGGTGGACATGTTTTCCCCGGAAGCGGGCCTGGATGCGATCACCGTGCTCGAACACGCCGGGCTGCGGGTCACGTTTCCGCCCGCGCAAACCTGTTGCGGCCAGCCTGCCTACACCACCGGCTTCCCGAAGGATGCGCGCGCGGTGGCGCGCGCCCAGCTGGACCTGTTTCCCGAGCCCTGGCCGATCGTGGTGCCTTCCGGTTCCTGCGCAGGGATGATTCGCCATCACTGGCCACGGCTGTTCGACGACGATGCGATCCTCGCCGCACGCGCGCAGGACATAGCCGCGCGCGTGGTCGAATTCACTGACTTCATTGTCGGCCTGGACGGCATCGACCTGGCCCAGGCGCGCGAACTGCCCGCCACCGTCTGCCTGCATACCTCATGCAGCGCCAGGCGGGAAATGAATACGCTGCACAGCGGTCGCCAGGCGCTGACATCGCTGCCCGGCGTGGCACTGGTCACCCATGACCACGAAGCGGAATGCTGCGGCTTTGGCGGCACTTTCTCGGTCAAGCATTCCGAGATCTCCGCAGCAATGGCCGGCGACAAGCTGGACGCGATCCTGGCCACCGGCTGCAGCACCTTCGTCAGCGCCGACTGCGGCTGCCTGCTCAACCTCAACAATACGCTGGAGAAGCGCGGCGAGAGCTTGCGCGGCCAACACATCGCCAGCTTCCTGCGCAGCCGGCTGTGCGCCGATACGGTGCCGCCGGCATGAACACACAGGCATCGCACGACGCACGCAGCGCCATCCTCTCGCGCCTGCGCGCCGCCGCACCCGACCAGCCAGACAGCCCGCCCGACGTGGCCGCCTATTACAACGCAGGCCCCTCGACCGACCGCAGCGACATCGTGTCGCGCTTCATTGAACGCGCGCGCAGCTGGCAGGCAGAAGTCATTGAAACCGATCGCAGCGCGTGGATCGATACGCTTGCAGCCGTGCTGAAAAACAAGGGCGTGCGTTGCCTGCTGGCCGGGCGCAATACCGCCCTCAGTCCTGCACTGGAAGCTGCAGCATTACCTTGCGAACAGCGCTGGTACGACCAGCCGCTGGCGTCGTGCAAGGACGCGCTGTTCGACGAGATCGATGCGGGCATCACTACCACCCGCGGCGGCATTGCTGAAACCGGCAGCCTGGTGCTGTGGCCGGGCCGCGATGAACCACGCACGCTTTCCCTGGTGCCGCCGCTGCACATCGCCGTGCTGGAAGCCGATGCATTGCACGAAACCCTGCACGCCGTGATCCATGCGCAGGATTGGGTGGGCGGCCTTCCCACCAATGCCCTGCTGGTCACCGGTCCCTCGAAGACCGCCGACATCCAGCGCCTGCTCGTGTATGGCGCGCACGGGCCCAAGCAACTGGTGATCCTGTTGGTACGCGGAACATGAGCAATCACGCAGACAGTCATGCAAACAATCCAGCGACGGCCGCGCGCCCGATCGCCGATCCGCGCGCTTTCATGGACAACACCCACCTCGTGCTGGCCGATCCGGTGCTGCGGCGAAGCTTCCGTGGCGCCATGGATTTCCTCACCGACAAACGCGCCACACAGTTTCCCGACGACCAGGCCTTCGGACGGCTGCGCACGCTGGGTGAAAGCATCCGCAAGCATGCCCTATCGAAACTCCCCGACCTGCTTGACCAACTGGAAACGAACCTGCGGGCGCGCGGTGTGCAGGTGCACTGGGCCGAGAATGCCGACGACGCCAACCGCATCTTCCTGCAGATCGCCCAACGCCACGACGCGCATCTAATGGTCAAAGGCAAGTCGATGGTCAGCGAAGAAATCGAACTCAACCATCGCATGGCCGAACACGACATCGCCTGCGTCGAAACCGACATGGGCGAGTACATCCTGCAACTGGATGGCGATCGCCCCAGCCACATCATCATGCCGGCGATCCACAAAACCAAGGAAGACGTTGCGCATATCTTCGCCAAGCACATCCCCGGCGCCGGCTATACCGAGGACGTCGACGAGCTGATCGCGATCGGGCGCCGCGCACTGCGCGACCAGTTCCGCGCGGCCACGATTGGCGTCTCCGGAGTCAACTTCATGGTGGCCGAAACCGGCACGCTGGTCCTGGTGGAGAACGAAGGCAATGGCCGCCTTTCGACCACCGTGCCGGAGGTGCATATCGCAATCACCGGTATCGAAAAAGTGGTGGAGAAGCTTGAGCACGTGCCGCCGCTGTTCACCTTGCTCACGCGCTCGGCCACGGGCCAGGCAGTGACCACCTACCTCAACGTGATCAGCGGACCACGCCGCGAGGGCGAGAAAGACGGTCCACGCGAGTTGCATCTGATCCTGCTCGACAACGGCCGCACCCAGGCGTATCGCGAAGAAGATTTCCGCTCGACCCTGCAATGCATCCGCTGCGGTGCCTGC